>JAFAXJ010000540.1 GCA_019241095.1 Verrucomicrobiota bacterium
GTGATCTCATTGCTGTTGCCCAGTGCGCCGCTCGCGTACCAAATCAGACCGCCCCAGTCGAACTCGAGCCTTTGCGCCTGTTCGGAATGGAGCAATTGAATGGGTTGCGGCATGAAGCTCACGTGTTCGGTTTGATGTGGGTAACAGCCTTACGAAAATATCCCAACGACCACAAAGAAAAAGGGCACCTGCAGACGATCATGGCTTTATGAAAACCTACAGCTTTTATAGAATCATAAACATTTATAAAGCTCATAGAACCCACGCACTAATTGACCTCCGGCCGATACCGGTCTGTTTGAATCACCACGCCCAGTTGATGCAAGATGTTAAAAAGCCCAAAATTCGTTCGGTTCACGTAGATGAAATGCTTGCTGCCGCGCGGTTTTTTGAACTCTTGCATTCTGCTTATTCGATCGCCGTACAGGTATATCTGCCGAAAATAATTTGGGTCCGCGAAGTCGAATGATGCTTCACGAAAAGGCCGCACGGCTAAATTCATCATCTCGATACAATGATGACCGTAAGATTCTCGTTCCTTTGCGGTATCACTAGGCAGAAACATCTCCAGGCGCTCGAACAAGGCAAAAATCTCGCCGCGTCCTAGATCGTTGCGAGTCAAGCTGAAGAAAGCACGGTAAAACTCATTCGGCATAAGTTTGATACATCCGAAGTCGATTATGCTTACTGAGCCATCTGGTAAGACCAGAAAGTTGCCTGGGTGCGGATCGGCATGCACTGCTCGAAGCCTATGTTGCTGAAAATTGTAAAAGTCCCAGAGCGCCTGACCCACCCGGTTTCTCGTTTCCTGGTCCGGCTTTAAAGCAAGAAACTCTTTGAGATGGCGACCCTCCAGCCAATCCATGGTAATTACCCTTCGCCCAGAAAATTCAGGATAATACTTCGCGAATCGGATATTCTCCAGATGGCTGCAGGCGTTTGAAAAATGAATAGAACGCTTAAGCTCCAACTCGTAATCGGTCTCTTCGAGGATGCGTTCCTCAACTTCGCGCATGTAAACATCTAAGTCCCTGCCTTTAATGTCCAGCAGACGGAGAGCGAAAGGCCGGATCAATTTCAGATCGGAACTTATACTTTCTCGAACTCCTGGATACTGAATCTTTACGGCCAGAAGGCTGTCATTCAGCCGAGCGCGATGCACTTGACCTATGGACGCGGCCTGTACAGAAACAGGATCAAAAAAATCGAAAACCTCTGCGGGAGCTCTGCCGAGTGCGCGCCGGAACGTCCTTATAATCAACGGTCCGGATAATGGCGGCGCGCTGTACTGGGAGGCCGCGAACAGGTCGGCGTATGCCTTCGGCATGATGTTGTGATCGACGCTAAGCAATTGCGCGACTTTCAAGGCGCTGCCTTTCAGCTCGCTAAGCGAAAGGTAGATGTCTTCTGCATTCAACCGATCAAGTTGTTCGCGAGTTACAGGCAAAGCAGCCAACCGTTTAGAGTAATGCGTTACATAATTGACCCCTACCTTGACACCTGTGCTCAAGATCTTGGCTGAACGTTCCGCTTTGCTAACTGGAATCCGATCCTTCATCTGTCAGACCGATTACGAGCCAGAAATTTGCCGTAATCAACAGCGGCATCGATTGCAGAACGGCTCATCAGGTCGATCGTCAGATTGAATCCTTTCTCAATCGCTTCGTCTGTTGACTCGAAACCCTCGCTCGAATCTTTTCCCCAGAAGCGCAAAACGAAAAGAGTTTGATTCCAGAGCGCGTCAACGTAGTGATCTCGTAAAAATCTGCGGTTCGCCAGTTCGCCATGCTCGATTGCCTCGCTGACTAAAGGTTCGAAAAACCCATCAAAGGCTTGATGCATTCGGCGCAGAGGAGCATTTCGAACTTCTCCGGACTGGTGCGACCGCAGACTGAAAAGCGCAAAACTTCGATCGGACAATAAGCTTTCAATCAGCGTAAAGGCGAAGAGTAAAGCACGTTCGCGGAACTTGAACGGTTCCCAAGCAGGATCTGTGGTAATCTTTTTCCGAGCTGTCTCGAATTGCCGCAACCAGAAATCCGCTTCGACAGCGTCAAAGGAGGAATAGATCTGGTAAAACTCCGTTTCAGCAATTCCGAGGTTTTTACTAAAGATGTAAACCGATGGCGGCTGCCGGTTCTCGTTGAGAACATAGTCCATGTAAGCCCGCAGGATCCGATCCCTAAGGGCGGGTTCGGAGCTTTCCGGCGGCATTGAAGCTTCAAATGACATGATAATAAAACGCATCGCCGGCTCCATTGGATGGCAGTCAGAGGAGCAGAAAGCCTGCCGCGCTCGATTCGATAGCATCAACCTTGACAGGTTCCTGAGCTATTAGGAATGAGAGGCCTCCGATGTTTGTCCAAGGCCCTATCGCGGCGGATCTTGCTCTCCAGGGGGTGCTACGATTTTTGGAAGGATTGCAGGGCCAGATTGAGATCTGCTTCTGACACTTCGCTATAACAGGCTCGGGACTGAACCAAGCGCCTGTCCAGGAATCCGGCTTCCACAGTATAAGTCTCGAGACGGGAGTCCAAGAATTCACAAAGAACTGAGTCGTCAGGAGGCGCTTGGTGATCTTCATCAACCATATAGATGCCCAACGCCCACGCATGTATCGCAACCCGAAGTGCACTTTGCAGATCGCTAACTTCAGCTTGCCTGAGGAAGGATTCTACTTGATCTAAGGAACGTTTGCTGCCCGAAATCGCGCCAAAATTCTGCTTCCTTTTGCCAGGCGACATTGAGCTTGCGACCATCGAGCCATCGTAATCTAATCGTATCAGTAAGTCTTCGTCTTCTGTGGTTCCAAGCTCGGCAAAAAGGAGTCTTGCTAAGTAAGGGGCGCCATAGATCTGCTCAAAGGCCTGCTTTAACGCGGGGCTGAAAGAATAAGTCACCATACGACGAAGAGACACATCGGCGGCCGAACGAGTAAAGCCTTCAGTACTCGCAAATTCTATCGCGGTCATGCGGAGGCGCTCTAGATCACCTGGATGCCCGATTCCGCCCATCGCAATCCGGTCATAAATTTCGAAAATCTTGCGTCTGTCACGTCCGAAAGTTAGAAGCAGAATCCCGTCCGGTATACTCAATCCGATCGTAGGACTCCCCGGTGCTAATTCATGTTCGATATATTCGCGACGATTATTAATCGCCTCGATCCAGCGAAAAGGTTCATCGATCATGCCAGTTCGGATTGAAAGAGCTCAGACAATTCAGCGTCCGCAACAGTTTCGATACCAGTCTCAGAAACAATCTTAATTATCGGAAAAATCTTACCATGACGGTCTACTCCGCCGGTTGCAGTGTCAGACTCTGCCGCAGTGTCCAGAGCCTTTAAAGCAAGCGTAATCGCTTCCTGCTTCGAGCGTTCTCTCAACGGCCGTGTTCCCCAATTATTCTCATAATAAAGCACACTGCGGACTGAGGGCGCACCAGAGCCGCTGGAAGCGAAGTCCGTTGCTTCAAACTGAGCACCCATCGCGTCGTAAAAATAAAGTTTAGCGGGATCGGCGGCTTTATGCTCGAAAGTCGCAAATAGCGGCACAACCACTCCCAGTCCTTGCACTACCATGCCGAGATTATCTCGCAACAACTTGGAAAGAGCCCTCACTTTCCCTTCAACGCTCATATCTTGAAGCTGACTCCTTCGATAAAACTGAAAGGAATGTTCAAGCACCCGAGCCATTTCCCAAGCGGTTGCAGGCGAGCCGGCTATCGCCATAACAGAATGACGATCTATTTCGAGTACCTTGTCCGCTCGATCATACATTACGATATTACCCGCGGTCGCGCGCCGATCGCCTGCGACCAAAACCGCGCCTGCGATCTTGAAACCCAAAATCGTAGTAGCACGTGTCTCGACAAACATTTCAGCATCAGGTCGCTGAGTGACCGCTGGAGGTAGTAGCTGACGCCGCTTCAGCACGCTCACAAAGTCACCCAGGAGCGTGTCGTGCTCACTAGACTGGTCCATCTTTACTGACCGGTCCGTTGCCGATAGCGCTTCGACTGATTAGGATCGACTTTACGCATCCGTTTAAGAAGATCCTTTGTATCTGGCTTTGAGACGTCTGGAGTGCGAGGTCCGTTCCCATCGCCCTGCTTTGGCTCCCAGGGAATCGGAGTTGGCGGTTTCTGTGTCCTTTCGGGCATGACAAACATTAGGAGAGATTGACCTGGAAAGCAAGCCCTCCGGAGCACGCAATACTCAAAACAAATTTGTTCGCAGCATTAGACGAAAGTAAAATTTCCCGCTTTTAGCGGGCCGTGACCGGTGCATCTTGGCCGTCATGTTTCAACGCTGTATCTTTGGGGCCGGCCTTTTACAGGCATTAATTGGGCTGCATCTGCTCGGGGGCAACTTGCCCTTGCTTGAGCCAGTTCCCGAAACTGTAAAAGAACCCGTAGTCGACAGCTATTTCGGTACACAAGTGACGGACAATTATCGCTGGCTGGAGAATTTGCAGGATCCAAACGTGAGGAGATGGGCCGAAACACAGAACGCCCATGCGGAGCGGTACCTCAAGGCTCTCCCCGATCGCACGCGATTAGCGGCTCAGATAAAGGAACTTATTTCCTCGACCCCACCTTCCATTAGCATGTTAACGATCAGCAAGGGTGATATCTTCGCGATCAAAACAGATCCTTCTAAGCAGCAGCCTTTTCTCGTATTTCTGAGTTCTACCGATCGCCAAGCAATTGAGAAAACTGTTTGTGATCCTAACAGCATCGATCCAAGTGGTAGAACCTCAATTGACTGGTTTGTTCCGTCGCACGACGCAAGGTTAGTTGCGGTTTCGTTATCTAAAGATGGAAGTGAAGATGGTAATCTTTACTTTTTCGATGTTGCCACAGGAAAACAATATCCTGACGTGCTTACTCGGGTACAATATCCAACCGGCGGGGGCAGCGCTGCCTGGAACAGGGACAGTACCGCAATTTATTACACACGATATCCACACCCGGGAGAGCGCCCGGCAGAAGACCTTCACTTCTATCAACAAGTGTACCTTCATCGCATCGGCACATCGGAGTCAGAGGATGTCTACGCCATCGGTAGAGACTTCCCAAAAATCGCTGAGGTTAGTCTCCAATCGCGTGAAGATAGCGATTTTGTTGTGGCCACAGTAGCGAATGGGGATGGTGGCGATTTTGCTCACTTTGTTGGTGGTCCTGATAAAAACTGGAACCAACTCACGCATTTCGAAGACAAGGTTAAAAAAGGCGAACTTGGCCCACAATCGATGTTCTATGCGATATCGCTAGCCGATGCCCCTCACGGCAAAGTAGTGCGATATCAATTAAGAAAAACGTCAGATAACACAACGATCGTCTCGTCCGGCGACGGGGTGATCGAAAACATTGCGTTAACAGATAATAGACTGTTAGTGCACCTGCTCCAGGGTGGCCCATCGGCTTTGTACATCTATACTCTGGACGGAACAGATCAAAAGATCGCGCCGATTCCTCAAATTTGCAATGTATCGGCAGTGGTTACAGGCAAAGATCTCGCTTTAGTTGACATCACCAGTTATACCGAGCGATCCAAATGGTTGATTTACGATACCACCGGGAATAGCCTAAGTCCCGCGGCATTCAACACCAAATCACCAGTTAATTTTGATGACCTGACAGTTACCCGTGTTTTTGCTGTTTCAAAAGATGGTACAAGAGTTCCTTTAAACATTGTGCACAAAAAGGGGTTGGATTTGAATGGTGATAATCCGACAATCCTTTACGGCTATGGCGGCTACGGCCTAAGCGAGACACCCCGTGTTTTTTTACCTCTACGCGCATGGTACGATCTTGGCGGAATCTATGTGGATACTAACCTCCGCGGGGGTGGCGAATTTGGGGAGGAGTGGCACAAACAAGGCAGTTTAACTAACAAGCAAAATGTATTCGATGATTTTGCTGCATGTGCGCAATACCTGATTAACAATAAGTATACATCCGTCTCTGAACTGGGCATGTTAGGAGGAAGCAACGGTGGCTTGTTAATGGGCGCTATGATCGTCCAACACCCAGGTCTGATGAAGGCCGTTGTGTCAGAGGCCGGGATCTATGATTCATTGCGTAGCGAACTGGAGCCAAATGGCTTATTTAACACGACCGAGTTTGGTTCTGTAAAGGATCCGGCACAGTTCAAGGCTTTGTATGCCTATTCGCCGTACCACCACGTGGTAGATGGTGCGATTTATCCTGCAATCCTGCTGACCGCGGGTCTTAATGATGGCAGAGTTGCCGCACATAATTCTTTTAAATTTCTGGCTCGTTTACAATCAGCTGCTGCTAACTCAAAAAACCCGATCCTTTTGCGTGTCAATTCTTTTGGGCATGGGTTTGGCAATTCCCTCGATCAAGAGGTGAACGATTGGACCGATGTATTCTCTTTTTTCGATTACGAATTGAAGGAAGGAGCAAACCAGCGTGCCAAATCGCATGCGGCCGGCCGTTAGCTTCTCCTTCGCTCAATAACTCGAGATACCATAAAAACTGAGCTAAGTCGCACATCCAGAGGTGATTGCGATTTAGCGATTGAAGCGGCAAACCGACTAAATGGTTGCGCTGATTCCGGAGCAGTTGTAGACAGACCGTTATGGACGTGAAACGGACTTTCCTGATCGGATTTTTGATTGCGATAGCAGCCGGCCCGG
This sequence comes from Verrucomicrobiota bacterium, assembly GCA_019241095.1. Lineage (GTDB taxonomy): Bacteria > Verrucomicrobiota > Verrucomicrobiia > Chthoniobacterales > JAFAMB01 > JAFAXJ01. Next base: position 6,663 of record JAFAXJ010000540.1, read on the forward strand.
TGTCGTTTGGTCAAGACCAGGTAGCAACCGATCTGAAGGCAATACAAGGTGAGATCAAGGCTCAGAGCGAAAAGATTGATCGCCTTGCTGAGCAGGTATCAAAGTTGGCCGAAACACTAAAACAAAGCCAGGCTCCGAAGGCATCGCTTGTCGAAACGCCCGCACCTTCCCCGACCCCGACAGGGAGTAATGACAATTCAAACGCTAGCGACTCGTCAGGACCAAAAACTCACGTCGTGGCAAAAGGTGAGACGTTGATTCAAATCGCCAAACAATACGGAGTCCCGGTAGATCAAATCGAGCATCTTAATAAAATTGGCGATGCGAAAAAGTTGCAGGCCGGTCAAACGATAAAAATCCCGTCAGCCGCTTCTCCCAGCCCAAAAGCGCAGTGAGGGCACCCGATAACA
>JAFAXJ010000036.1 GCA_019241095.1 Verrucomicrobiota bacterium
TGCACCTTTCGAGAAACGGATAAAAGATCCGCACCTGAATGGGTTCGCGATTATGGGTGCTGCGCGCCAGAAGTTCGCACAAATCGAGGATGCCAAAGTGCTCGTTTTCCCACCACCGCCAGTCCGGGGCGTTGGTAATGCGGGAGGATTCAAGATGCAGATACAAGATCGGCGTGGAGCCGGTTTGGAAGCGCTGCAGAGTGCGACTGATGTGCTAATTGCTAAAGGTAATACTCAACCAGGTCTGATCGGACTATTTACTAGTTTTCGCTCCCAAGTTCCTCAACTTTACCTCGATATTGATCGTCGCAAAGTTCAGACGCTAGATGTTCCGGTTAGCTCGGTCTTTCAAGCTTTACAAGGTTATCTAGGCGCAACCTACGTCAATGACTTCAATTTCCTCAACAGGACCAATCAGGTGTATATTCAAGCCGAACCGAGCTTTCGTATCCAACCGGAGAATATCCGCGATCTATATACTCGTAATAACAAGGGCGAAATGGTTCCACTCAGCACCATTCTCAACATCAAAGAAGTGACGGGACCGGATAAGGTCATGCATTACAATATCTATCCGTCAGCTGAGATTAATGGAACGACTTTACCGGGATTTAGCTCCGGGCAGGCTATCCTAACTATGGAGAGATTAGCGCAAGAAAACTTGCCATCTCAATTTGGCTACGAATGGACGGAGTTAACTCTGCAACAGATTTTGGCTGGAAACACGGCGGTCTATATTTTTCCGCTATGCGTCCTGTTTGTTTTTTTGGTTCTGGCCGCCCAGTATGAAAGCTGGTCACTTCCGTTAGCTATCATTCTCATTGTTCCAATGTGCCTTTTTGCGGCGATCACCGGAGTATTTCTGCGCTCGATGGACAATAACATCTTCACTCAGATCGGATTTGTGGTGCTGGTTGGCTTAGCTTGTAAAAATGCGATCCTGATCGTGGAATATGCGAAGCAAAAAATGGATGGGGGTCAGAACCGGATCGATGCCGCTGTAGAGGCTGCAACACTGCGTTTGCGGCCGATCCTGATGACATCCTTCGCGTTTACGCTTGGTGTGTACCCTTTGGTTCGAGCGGCTGGCGCTGGCGCCGAAATGCGGCAAGCGCTGGGTACAGCAGTTTTCAGTGGGATGATCGGTGTCACCATTTTTGGTATATTCCTTACGCCAGTGTTTTTCTCCGTGATTATGAAGTTTTTCGGTACGCGCGCTGAACCGGGGCTTGCAGATCAACAACGCAAGGGGTTCGGGGAAGCCAAGAGCACCAAGGTCGTTCAGGTTCACTAAGGGGCGCCAGAGGCGCTCGTGCTCCTCCTCGTCGTTGTCTCGTTCTCGGGTCTTTGAGGCTTAGAGTTTCATCCGACTTGTAAACAGCGTTGGTTCAAAGAACGGCGACCCGAGCGCGAGGACGAGGACGATCGGAGAAAGCACGCCTTAGTTAGTCCGCAGCACTCAATGTCGACCGCTTGCGCGTGCGTCCAGAGTGAGAGATGATTCGCGGGCAGAACATGGCTGGATGTTGTTTCAGGCGCACTTGTTGGACGTTGGCTTGCTTGCTCGTTTTTGTTTCGACCGCGGCTTCGCGTCCTGCGATTGTTGTTATTGATCCTGGCCATGGCGGACATGATCGCGGTGGGATTCCCGGCCAGAGATATCCTGAAAAGCAGTATACGCTAGACACGGCACACCGTTTAGCTCGAATCCTTACAAAAGACGGAATAAAGGTAGTATTGACCAGAAACTCGGACGAATTCGTATCGCTTGGGCAGAGAACTGACATTGCTAACCAGTTTAGGGGCACGAACGCGGTGTTTGTATCACTTCATTTTAACGCGGCAGCGAGAGAGGGTGCCTTTGGCATCGAGACTTACTGTAACGGGCTCAAGGCGTATCGACTCGCTCAACTGATCCATCCGCGCGCGATTGAGGCGATGCGGAGTGTTGATCGTGGAATCCGGTTCCGCGGTTATTGGGTTCTCCGAAAAAATCGGCTGCCAGCCATTTTAGTCGAAGGTGGATTCTTAACTAATTCGGAAGAGGCAGCTCGCATTACGAACCCCGGCTACCGCGAACGTTTAGCGCAAGCCATTGCCGCTGGACTGCTGCGTTATTAATAGACAAGCTGTAGCTGTAAGCTGACAATCCCGGCGTCAGTTTCGCCGATGAAAGCAGCTATTTTACAACATATGGGCCTACCGAGGCCCTATGTCGATTCCCGTCCCTTGATCATCGAAGCCGTAGATCTTGATCCTCCAGGTCCTGGCGAAGTGCTCATCCAACTTCAAGCGGCTGGCCTGTGCCATTCTGATCTTTCCGTGATCAATGGAGATCGGCCCCGTCCAATCCCAATGGTGCTGGGCCATGAAGCAGCGGGTCGGATTCTGGAATGTGCTCCCGATGTTCTAGACTTGAAGCCGGGCGACCATGTCGTACTCACCTTTATTCCAAGTTGCGGTTATTGTTTGCCTTGCATGGAGGGGCGACCTGCGCTGTGCGAGCCGGCCGCAAAAGCCAATCTGGCTGGAACACTTCTCAGTGGCGAACGCAGATTGACTAGGAAAGGAGCAAAGATTCATCATCATCTTGGAGTTTCGGCCTTTGCGGAATATGCGGTAGTTTCCCGGCGAACACTGGTCAAAATTGATGATACGATCTCGAGCGCTGAAGCGGCGCTTTTTGGATGCGCGGTTTTGACTGGGGTTGGCGCGGTGATCAACACGGCCAAGGTTCCTGGCGGTAGTAGCGTAGCGATTGTGGGATTAGGTGGTGTCGGGCTTAATTGCCTCTTAGGAGCAGTTTTGATAGGCGCTAGACAGATTGTTGCGGTTGATGTCAATCCCGCCAAGCTCGAGTTAGCAAGGCAGTTGGGAGCTACCGACACGGTTGTGGTCGAACCTGAAGTGGTTCAGAATGTGCAGGATTTAACGAATGGCGGAGTCGAGTTCTCATTTGAATCGGCAGGATCCGCTGCCGCTCTCGATGTTGCTTACAGAATCACAAAACGTGGAGGCATTACGGTATCCGCTGGATTGCCACATCCGGACAGGCGTCTGTCCATTGCGCCCACTCAGCTTGTTGCGGAAGAGAGGACAGTGAAGGGTAGTTATTTTGGGTCATCGGTTCCTTCGCGAGACATTCCCAGGTACATTGCTCTTTATCAGCGCGGACTTCTGCCAATTGACAAACTGATGTCGCATCGATTGCGATTAGAAGAGATTAACTTTGGATTTGATCGGCTGGCCGAGGGGCGGGCTATTCGGCAGATAATCGATTTTGCGAATTAGGCCAGCCAACCAAATGGCCTGTATGGTCGGGTAAAACTGCCGAAGATTTCGGCGCCCACTTGAGCAGCGGCTCCCCCTGAGGCGATTGATCGCGTGAGCGGTATGGTCTTACCGCGATGGACGAACTGTTTTTCGATAGGCCTCTCTGGAAAGGAACAATTTTACATAGCGCCTCTTTATCTGCCACGCTCGCCACAAGCGCTCACGGCAAACTCGCAATCGAATCGGCCACCAGCGCAATCGTGTCCACTGACGCAAAACTTCAACGAATAGCCTTGCGTTTGATTGATCAATCGTCCAAATGAATCGAAAGGGTTGGGCGCGGTCACGAGATGAAAGATACCTGAGGGTTGGGTCTTATCGCAAGGCGCCAAGGCAGAGCGATCTTGTTCCACCTTGGATCTAAGCGCCGGACTAGCGATGTAGTACCGCATCAATGCAGTTTGATCGTACGTTCAACATGCCTCGTTCTCGCTAGTTAGAAATCCGCTAATTTTGACAGGATGTTCTCTTCTCTGTAGCGCTTAAGGTCAATTAGCAGCACTCCAGAATTGAAATAATTTTACCAATTCCTGCCTCTCGCGGCCCAATAAGACTTTTCAGTTGAATACCCAAGAACCGACTCGGCAACGCTTCCAATCGGACAATTGTTGAGTTCGGAATCAAAAAGGCCCGCCAGATCTCCTTCAACCAAAATATCCCAGTCAAGAAAACAGACCCGACCATCCTTTGGAAGGGTTTGCGCGATCCACCAATGGCAGTAAGGAAGGAAAGACCGTACAGTGTGCGGAGATCCGGGATGAGGATTTCGGGACAGCTTTCAGCCTGAAAGTCGGGTAGGATAGCTGGCCGCTGTGCTCGCTCGTGCGCTAGACGTACTGTTTGCTGTAAACATTCCAAATCAGAGCGGCGGAAACCTTGATGAAACAACGTAATTTGAACTGGCTGT
>JAFAXJ010000040.1 GCA_019241095.1 Verrucomicrobiota bacterium
GCGTAGCGGGTATTATCAGTGGGCAAAGGGCGCTCAGAGCCAGCGCGAGAGCGAAGAAAGCCAGCTAATGGAAAGGATCGAGGCGGTATTTGTCCAAAATCAAAAGCGTTATGGCAGTCCGCGAGTGACCCAGGTTTTGAGGGCGGCCGGGCGGTGCATAGGCAAAAATCGGGTGGCGCGTCTCATGCGCCAACGAGGGCTAGTGGCACGCAAGAAACGGGCGTTTCGACCCAAAACTACCGTAGTGGGAAACCGAGCCGAACCCAACCGGATTGCGGGACTTAAACCCCAGAAACCCGATCAGATTTGGGTCAGTGATATCACCTATGTGGCCACGGCTGAGGGCTGGTTATACCTGGCGGTGATCCTGGATCTCTTTAGCCGTCGTGTTGTGGGCTGGAAGATGGCTGAAAACCTTGAAGCGGATTTGGTTAAGACATCGCTGCAAAATGCGTTGCTATTGCGGCAGCCTCAAGCGGGGTTGGTTTTTCACTCTGACCGGGGCTCTCAGTATATGAGCCACCAGGTGTTCAAGCCCCTTGAAGTCCTTGGAGCTAACCGCAGCATGAGTGGAGCGGGCAATTGTTATGATAACGCCAAGTGTGAAGCGTTCTTCAGCACATTAAAAACCGAATGTTTTCCAATGACCAACTGCTTTGCTTCCAAAGCCGAAGCCCGGCGCACAATCTTCGAATATATTGAGATCTATTATAATAACAAACGTTTACACAGTGCGTTGGGCTATCAGAGCCCTTATCAGTACGAAACACAATTTCAATGCGTAGTTGACAACGAGATCCAGCTAACCCAGCTTAACAATATTGCGTCGGAGGATAGAGCTCTGCGGGGACGCACCTCGAGCGCCGATGCAACCTTGCACACAGCAGGTGAGGCTGCCTCCGGGCAGCCCGCCCCGCCCAGGGCCGGTACCTGCTGGAGCAAGCTTAATGCGAAAAATCCCAGGGGGGCGGGGGGACAGAGTCACCCGATTTTCCCGTTCAGACACCGAATAACAAATTAACATTGTGTCCGTTTTTTCGGGGGAAGTACACATCTTTGTGAGATGTTATCACAACGAGATCCCACGCGGAAAGAACTAAGTGAACAGTATTGAGCCTAGCTGCATTGCAGGCGCATTCTGGAGTATATGAATGACCTATGTTTCCGCCCCAGAAATGTTGTTTCGAACATAGGTATTTGGATGCGGCGCTCCGCCCGGATCGGGCTGCCGGGGTCAAAGGCAGCAATTCACAGATCTATCTACTGCTGTTGCGGATACTAACCATCTTCCAAGGCCTTTGCTGTTGGATGCTCGGTTGCGTCTAACTCCTTATTACAAGCTCCTGCGGTTGGAACAGGCTCTCCGATAAGGCTTTCTCGGTTAACGACTCCCAATCGTCGCCTGATTCGGAGAATTCCCAAGAACATACGAACGCTGTCTTTCAAAATGCTAACTTTGCTGCCTGCCACCTCTTTCCAATTTATTGGAACTTCTCGTACCTTAAAGCCGCATTTCAGCAGTAAAGTGGTGAGCTCCACATCGAAAACAAACCGCGTTTCTAGCAAGTGTTTCTTTATGTATTTATACGCGTGGACCCGTATCACCTTTAATCCGCACTGGGAATCATAAACTCCAATCCCAGTCAAAATCGACACGAATGTGGCGAAAATGCGACCTACGTAGTGTCGCGAAATACGTCGCTCAAGTGTCGCTCCCAGCATTTTTATGCGGCTGCCAAACAGAGCATCCCATCGATGACTCTGGTCAAAAAAAAGCTCTTCAATTAACCTTCGAGTCTCAGAGGCAGGCACCGCACCATCGGCATCGACAAAACAGAGCAGTTTGCATCCATCCGGAACAGTGTTCCATCCAGCATAAACGGCGCCCCCTTTTCCCTGATTCCGCTTCAAACAAACTGGGTCTCCGATGATGGTAGGAAATCTAGAGCGGATTTCATCTACGATTGCCAGTGTGGATTCAGCTTCGGGATGTCCAGAACCGTCATCAACAACGACAATCGAAGCAGTGAACGGGGCAGCTATCAATTCCTTGCATAATGCACACAGAAAAGCTGGTAGACGGCTCGTTTCGCGAAAACACGGTATTGCAATTAGACAATCCATAGCTTCCTATCATCACCCCATTCATAACTCCTCATTTCAGATTAGAAGTTTGGCCCTTCTTATTTGTATCGGCATTTGCAGGTAAAACTGAACCGTAATGCGCCAATTTTCAAATCGCTAAACTTACTGAGCATTCAGTCGTATTCCGGTTCAACGCCTTTCTAAATGAGACAGATTAAATCTCTGACATCACTTCGATTTTTTGCTGCCGCGTCGATAGTTGTACTGCACTCTGTGGAGCCTTTCAAGTTTGCGAAGACCGATGACCTTTTCCCTCTCCAGCAAGGAGTTTCTTTTTTCTTCGTACTTTCCGGTTTTATTCTAGCGTCAATCTATCCAAAACTGACGCGATCTGACTTACGCGCCTTTTATACCGCCCGCTTCGCGCGCATTTGGCCAGCCCACGTTGCGGTATTTCTCTTGATGCTGGCGATCTTGCCAAGGTCCTTCTGGAATTTCGACGGACATCCAACCATTTCTGCCGCGATAGCTAATCTGTGCTTGGTTCACGGCTGGATACCAGCCCGCATTTATTATTTCTCCTACAAC
>JAFAXJ010000119.1 GCA_019241095.1 Verrucomicrobiota bacterium
CCGGAAAAGATGGAAATAGTGCTCGTTGCGGGTATGGCAACGGGCAACTCTGTCCAGTGAACCCAATCGATGCTAACCGCATGGCCCCACGAAATGGTGTTAGCCCACGTTGTCCCGAACGGATTGTATTGGTAGAACATATGGTGCTCGCCTTGATAATCCACGAGCCCGTTCGGGTCATTGATCCAGTTCTTCGCCGGGGTATAATAAAACTGGGGGCGGTACGGTTCTTGATAGCTCGCCTGGGCTTGGGCACGTGCCGGTTGAGAAGCGGTCAGGCACAGCGCAAAGGCTGCAGAACAGGCCAAAAGAGAGGGGCCTTTAAGCATAAACCCTCTTTTTCCTGGTGCTGCTGTGAGCCAACTGATTTTTTCCATAGGGTGGGTTCTTGTGGGTGGGTTCTTGTAGAAAGCCGTGCCTCGGCTTTGGCTCTTTGTCAGATCAAATTCCTCTTGCGGATTTTTGACCGTGCGTTCGTACGGGTGCAGGAAAGCTAGGGATTGCCGGGCATCCGGGTATATCGCGCATTATGAACCTGTCCGCGACGGCTACCCTGCAAGTTTAGTTCTGATGCTCGCAGAATTTCGAGAATGCGGGTTGCTTAGCGTTTACGGTTCGCTTGCGGGTCAATAAGAGATTCGACGTTCTAAGTGCTAAGCGCGAACACTGAATTATTGTGTCCGCGCTCGGCCTCAAGATTGTCAGCGCCAAATACTTTTCAGAGAATATGCGGTTAAGCTCTGGACAGTAACGTCGTCGTTCTCGGCCGTGAATTGCAAGTTGGTTGGCGGCCCAGAAAGCATGTAGAAACTGGTCGAACAGACTTGTATTCCATTGTCCACAAAAACTTCCAGGGTCGATCTGTCCACGAAAACGTGAAGTTTAATCGAGTTATCCGCGTTTGCCTCCCAAACCGAGAATTTGTTAGTGAAGAACGGATTCGAAAAGCCTTTGGTTTGACCACGATTCACAAAAACCTGCCCCTGTGACCAATCGTAGCCGACGGTCACCTTTTCCCCGGCAGAATTGCTGATATCGATGTTCAACCTCTGTTGTAGTTGTCCCGAAGTCGGCTGGGCAACCAGAGTAGTTTCAAACTCAAAGCTTGAGTTGCCTTTGAGGGGAACGCTTAAGGAAGCGCCCGTGCCGAGTTCTGCGGAACCATCGAAGAGGGTTTGATCGTGTAAGTCATTCAAAGAAATGGGAGTTTGGACCAGAAGCGAGCCTGTTTGGGTTTGGTTTTGGCTTGGGAGCACTGACAAAACCCGAGGCAGTGTGTAAACCCCGCGCCATGGAGTGGTTGGGACTACTTGTGTATACTGCCAGTTACTCATCCACCCGACAACGATCGTCCGTCCAAGAGGGTCGTTGTTGTAAGTCTGGGCCGCATAGAAATCTTTGCCAAAGTCCATCACACGAGCCGCGGTATCATCTGCCGTAAAGGTAGTCCCGTCGAAGGTGCCAACAAAATATTGGTCGATGCTGCCGCCTTGCGGAGCACCAGGATTGATACCAACCATAAGGACCCATTTCGTTTCGGCCGTTCCCTGGACTGGTACCGGGAACAGATTTGGACATTCCCATTGGTAGCCCTCGACACCTGCAGGACCGAATGTGCTGACTAGCGTCCAATCTTTAAGGTTTAGGGAGGTATAGAACAGTACCTGATGGGCGCGCGGTAAAGCAACTGACATGACCCAAGTATTTGTCGGAGCGTAATAGAACACCTTAGGATCCCGGAAATTTGGATTGTTGCCGTGATTTAAAACAGGGTTACCGGAATAGTTGGTATAGGTGTACCCATTGTCCAGGCTATAGGCTACATTTTGAACTTCCCTTGTGGGTTGGTTCAACGTGTAAATGGCTACCAACGCCTGTCCCGGGTGTCCGGTAAAAAACCCGGACGTATTATTTGAATCGACAACGGCGCTCCCGGTAAAAATCTGGCCGGCTAGTGGCCCTGTAATTGCCTCGGGAATCGCAATCTGAGGAACAGCATTCTGCCAGTGAATCAAATCAGTACTCACTGCGTGTCCCCAAGCCTGATTACCAGCGACTAACTGCGTTGGATTGTATTGATAATACAGATGATACGTCCCGTTAAAATACACCAGGCCGTTGGGATCATTCATGAAGTGCATCGGCGGTGAGAAGTGATACTGCGGCCGATACGGTTCGTCGTACAGGGGGAATGCGGCGGACGCCTGTGAACTCGAGGATGAACCAAGCGATTGCGCGCTTGCAGAAGCTGCCAGCAGGAAAGCTGACGCCAGGGGAAGAAATTGCTTTTGCATAGAGGTTGGAGGTGGGATGAATGGCCGGCTCTGAAGAAGCCTCAAACACGTGACAGTCTGCTAAAACACGTGATAGTTGTAATGTCAAAACCTTTTAAAAACTCCATAGTTGATCTAGAACGGGTGAGCTGGTTGTAAGCCGGCCTTCAATGCTTAAAATTCCGAGTCCGGCCAGAATCGGACAAATCCCTGTCGGCTCGTGGGCGATTCTTCGAAGGCGCGATTCGGACGGGCGAGCAAGCAGCTAACATCGTTGCAGCCCGGCTGCGTTCCGAATAGTAGTCTTTCCTTTATCTCTTAAAGGGCTGGCGGCGCTAAACTCACCCTGCACAGGCGGCGTCCAGCTGTCTCGCCTCAATTCGCTTCTAGGCGTTATCAATAAAATAGATTATCTTAATCGCATGGGAGCTTACCACGGTCGTGTGAATCTGAGATTGCGGAAGAGGCGTTACGCGAAGAGCCAACGCGTGAAGATGTTCGCAGCTGCAAAGGAGACAATTCATCCGAACCCGAAGACCCCCGGGAAGAGCACGGCTAAACCCGAGTGATCGACCCTTGGTCGTCATCTTTGGCGGCAAGGTCGGCTTTCAAATACTCACCCTTTCTCGATCATCGCGTAAGCGTTATGGTTGTGGATAGACTCGAAGTTTTCAGCTTCGACCTTATACCAGCAGATGCGCGGATCGTTATTGGCCTTCGTAGCCACATTCCGAACCAAATCTTCGACGAAAACTGGATGATCGTAGGCCTGCTCGGTGACTGCTTTTTCGTCCGGCCCTTTTCGCAAGCTGAACAGCTCGGATCTCGCCGAGGTTTCCACCCTCCGAATTAACTCCTCGAACCAACTACGAGAGGTAA
>JAFAXJ010000194.1 GCA_019241095.1 Verrucomicrobiota bacterium
CAGCCAAGAAGGCGATCCAGCCAGACCGATAGCGCCGAAGGCGCGAGAACGACGTACAGATCCAGCCAGTTTTGGTCGAACCTCAGAAAAGGATCAAGAATTACGCTGAAGAACAACTATGTCTTTGCTCTGCCGCTCAAAGGATAGGTGCACAACCTTCAGTAAGAAGAGTTCCGAGCCCGCGATCAATCAACTAACTGGTGCCTTCTGTAGCGCGCTATCTTTTTTACTCCAATCTCTTGCAAGATTTGGGCTAGACGATTGAAATTTTCTGCGAGTTGGGCATGTGAATGAGCATCCGATGCGGTCGTGATTGGAATAGCAGCTGTCGTGGCCTCCGAGATGATCGAGAAGTCCGGATATTGCTCCCCGACAGTTTTGCGCCACCCAGCAGTACTTGCCTCAATTGCTAGACCACGCTGTTTAACCAGATCCAAAATAGGACGAAAAAATGCCGCACCGTTATACATCTCGGGCCGGTATCCGTGAATCTTAATCAGATCAAGATGCGACAAACAGTCAATATGGCCCCGTGCAATGACATTTTCCAACTCAGTAAAATACTGTTCGTACGCTTTCTCGACACCGCGCACAATCGTCTGCAAAGCCTGGTCGGCTCGATCAAACATCACTTGTTCGCCGGGGAAATAGTGAACTGATCCTAGAACAAAATCGAGTTTGTCCCAGTGCTTCTCAACCCATCGCGCCCCTTCGCCCGAAGTCACCGGATCGTTATCCAATTCGATTCCCACAAGAATTTCGATGTCCGGATTGATTTCTCGCAAATGCTCAACTACTTCAAAATCAACGCCCGCGTGATACCGATCGTGGTCAGTAAATGCGATGCTTGTTACGTTTCTCGCCTTACATTGATCAATCCAGGGCTGCAGTGCGGCAATGCTGTAAGGACGAATGCTGTGGCCTTGAGGGTGGGTGTGATAGTCGTAGTTGAGTACCATAAACTGTTGCGGGTTCTAGCCTGCATTGAATTAGCTAATAGACTTTAACAACAGTTTATTTGCTTTTCTCCTCTGGACGGATTGCTCCTTTTGAGGCATTGGTTCAACGATTTTCAGCCAAGGGCACGAGCTCGATGACGTTATGAACGACGTCTTGTATAAATCGACGGTTCTTGTATTAAACCGAAACTGGCAGGCGATCGATGTAAAAACGCCGGCTCACGCCTTTTGCATGATGGCAAACGGCAACGCGACCGCTCTCGACATTCTGTGCGCCGGGGATATGCGTCCTGTGAAGTGGTTGGAGTGGATTGTCCTGCCGGTAAGGGAAGAAGATTATGCAGTGAAAACAGTCCGGGGACTCGTCCGGGTTCCTACTGTTCTGGTGCTTGCCCGATACAGCAAAGTGCCAAAACGCCGTCCGAAACTTTCCGCCAAAGGAATCTGGGAACGCGACGGCGGCCGATGCCAGTATACCGGTCGCAAATTGGCGCCAAACGAAGGCAATATCGACCACGTGTTGCCGCGTTCGCGCGGTGGCGTAACCTCTTGGGAAAATTGTGTTCTCGCTGATAAGCGAGTGAATAGCTGCAAAGGGAACCGACTTCCGGAGGAAATTGGTCTTAAATTGAAGAAAAGACCTCAGATGCCGCGGGAGTTGCCGGTGACTTACTTTATCCGCAACGCCTATAATGTGGCGGACTGGGAACATTTTCTCGTTCCGATCGATTAGCGCCTCAGCGTTGGTTCGCTTCTTTTCAAAACGACGTCACCGGTCTGCTTCGTCTATCGATTAACTTGGTCCTGTTTGAGGTTGGGAATCGAGTTGCACCAGTATGCTCTCCATATCAGATTCCGCTTTCCATGAATGACGAAATCTCCACCGCCTATGTGCCGGGCGCTGTTGAGGCAAAATGGTATCGTGTCTGGCTGGAGAGCAAATGCTTCCAGGCTGATCCAAGTTCGCCGAAACCTGCCTATTCCATCGTCATTCCGCCGCCCAACGTGACCGGAGTGCTCACGATGGGGCATGTCCTGAACAATACTATCCAGGATGTTCTTGCGCGTAGAGCTCGAATGCTGGGCTGTGAAGTTCTCTGGCTGCCAGGAACTGACCATGCCGGGATTGCAACCCAGACAGTAGTCGAACGTCAGTTGCGAGCTGAAAAGAAAACAAAATATGACGTCGGTCGAGAAGAATTCTTAAGGAAAGTTTGGGATTGGAAAGCAAGGTATGGCGGCATAATCATTGAACAACTTAAAAGATTAGGGTGTTCCTGCGATTGGTCACGTGAACGCTTCACGATGGATTCCGAATACTCCGAGACGGTGACTCGCACGTTCGTTGATCTTTATCGCAAAGGACGCATTTACCGAGGTAAACGGATGGTAAACTGGGATCCGCTCTTCCAGACGGCCCTATCGGATGAAGAGGTTATCTCGAAGCCAACCAACAGTACTTTGTACTTTGTCCGGTATCAACTGGCAGAAGAGCCGCAAACCTTTTTGGAAATAGCAACGACTCGACCTGAAACGCTGATGGGAGACTCCGGTGTTGCGGTCCATCCGGATGATCCGCGTTACCGCCGTCTGATCGGGAAGCATTGCTGGCGGCCTTTCCCGCGTGCGATGATACCGATCATTGGTGATTCTGCTATCGATCCGGGTTTCGGTACAGGAGTTCTGAAAGTAACGCCTGCTCATGATAAGCTGGATTTCGAAATTGGTCAGCGCCATGGGCTGGAAGTAATCGACGTGATGTACCCTGACGGCACTCTGAATGAACTGGCGGGTGCTGATTTCGCGGGACTCGATCGATTTGAGGCCAGGAATAAGGCAACTGAAAAGTTGCGGGATCTCGGCTTATTGATCCGGGAGGAGCCTTATCAAAATAATATTGGATACAGCGAACGAGGCGGTGTTCCAATAGAGCCAAGATTAAGTGAACAATGGTTTTTGCGGTATCCGTGTGTGGATCAGACGCGCCAGGCTGTGATTTCCGGCGATGTGGCTTTCAGGCCAGCCAGATGGGAGAAAACCTTCGATCATTGGATTGAGAATATTGAGGATTGGTGCATAAGCCGGCAACTCTGGTGGGGGCACAGGATCCCAGTCTGGTATCATCGGGCAGTAGCGGGAAAGATTCATGTTGATACTCGTCCACCTTCGGACCTGGAGAACTGGGATCAGGATAATGACGTACTGGATACTTGGTTTTCTTCGTGGCTCTGGCCTTTCGCAACAATGGACCAGAAAACCCGAGAAAAGTTTTATCCTACTAACGATCTAGTTACCGGACCTGATATCATCTTTTTTTGGGTAGCCCGGATGATGATGGCCAGCTTTGAGTACATGGGGAAAAAGCCTTTCAGCAATGTCTTTTTCACCGGAATCATTCGAGATCTTCAGGGCAGAAAAATGTCGAAAAGCCTTGGCAATTCGCCCGATCCTCTGGATCTCATCTTAAAGTACGGCGCCGATGGCCTTCGATTTGGACTGCTTCGTATAGCACCGCATGGCCAGGATATCAGGTTTGACGAAAAGCAGATCGAAGAAGGCCGAAATTTTGCCAACAAGCTTTGGAACGCGTTTCGATTCCGTCAACTACAAGGCGCCCAAACCACTGGCAGTTTGCCTCGCAGTTTTTCCCCATACTCAGCGCACATTCTGG
>JAFAXJ010000635.1 GCA_019241095.1 Verrucomicrobiota bacterium
ATTTCATTAAGAATAACGCGACTTTATTGTGACGACTTTCTGAACCGAAGAAAAAAGCCATATTGCAATGCCAATGACTATGTAACCATCTCGGAATGATGCGAGCTTGGGCAGGAGTGGATTCGAACCACTGAAGGCATAAAGCCAGCAGATTTACAGTCTGCCCCGTTTGGCCGCTTCGGTACCTACCCGTTTTTCACTCAGCCGTGAAGCAGAGCTCGAGCCAACCCGATACAGGGAAGGGCTTAATTGACACTGATCGGGTTTATTCTCAAGCGGTTTCGATACTTAAATTGCGCAATTCACGCTCCGGAAGGAGCTCAGTCATCTGCGTAAACAGGGGGATCCATAAGTCTCATGACACTTATTGGTCCCGATGTGCCAATCGCTAGTCGGTAAATACATTTGTCAAACTGAAAGCCTGCGACACTGATGGATTCAGCTAAAAGTGAATTTTAGTGAATCGACTGTTTCTTTTCTCAAGTGCTGGAGCAAATTTAATTGTTCCCAAAAGTTGAAGGCTATTAATTATTTAAGTTCATATGGAAATCAGCGGAACAGTCAGTGCGATCCTCGCGCAAAAGAAGACCAGTACAGTCTGGTCGATTGAACCGGACGCCACAGTCTTTCAGGCCATTGAATTGATGTCTCAGAAAAATGTCGGTGCCTTACCGGTTTTAGAGAACGATCGCTTAGTTGGAATTATTTCCGAGCGTGATTATACGCGGAAAGTGATCTTAAAGGGCAGATCCTCCAAAGAAACTGCGATCAGAGAGATTATGACTGACACAGTGGAGACCGTGAGTCCAAACGATAGTGTGTCAAAGTGCATGCACATCATCACTCAAGAGCGCGTTCGTCATTTACCGGTACTCGAAAACTCAAAGCTGATTGGAATGTTGTCGATTGGAGACCTGCTGAAGTGGATCATCTCAGTTCAGGATATGGCTATTGACAATTTAGAGAGGTTCGTGACCGGCTCCGAGCCGGCCATCTGATGAAATTCAGGCTTTAGCTAGACAGCATTCGATACGTTCCGACCAAATTGCACCAAAAGGCCGAGGTCAGGTTTGGGTTTTTATTTGCGGACGATGAACATTTTGGTAGAGGCTCTGCCGTATGCCCGACGAAAGACTGAGCCTCGTTGTACCTGCATATAACGAGGAGCGGACAATCTCAGATCTTTTGGATCGCATCTTCGAATTTGTCCCCGAGGTGCACGAGGTTCTGATTGTCGACGACGCTTCGATCGATAATACGGCTTCTATCTGCGAGACATATTCTCTGAAGGACCACAGAGTAAAAATTCTGCGTCATAAACGCAATCAAGGAAAAACTGCTGGACTACGCACGGGATTCCAGGCCTGCACCGGTTCAATCGTGGTAGTACAGGATGCAGATTTGGAATACGATCCGCGTGAGATTCCCGATTTGATTGCTCCCATTAGAGAAAATGCTGCCGACGTTTGTCTAGGATCTCGTTTTTTGGTTCGGAGGGCAGGACGAGTTCTATACTTTCGGCACTTCTTAGCAAATAAACTCCTTACATTTCTAAATAACGTATTAACGGATCTTAACCTCACTGATGTCGAAACCGGGTATAAAGCGGTTCGGGCAGAAATCGCAAAAAACATGGTCATCGAATCGACTGGATTCGGCTTCGAAATAGAGTTTGTGGCAAAATGTAAAAAGATCGGAGCCCGAATTTTTGAGGTTCCAATTTCCTATTACGGCCGTACCTATGAAGAAGGTAAGAAGGTCGGGTTTAAAGACGGGTTATACGCGCTCTGGTACATTTTGAAATTTAATCTACTCACGGGAGCCCGCGCCAGTTTCAAAGCGCAGTATTTGCGGTGCGGACTTGCAAAGACAGGAATCGCTGCGGATGCCAGATCGGCAAAACGATAATTCGTCTGCGATCGAACGGCGAGATTTTGTTGATTCCGGAAAGAAACACTATATCACTCGATCGCTCAGTAATTCACACCGTTGTGCAATGAGGTCCGTTTCAATTTGCAAGGTTACGTGACCAATCCCAAAATGGGTCTTTAGGGTATCACAAGCCTCAACGAGGATGTTGCTATTTTCTTCAGAGCCGGTTTTTACCAGGTGAGCCGTAAGAGCATTGTCCGTTGTGCTGAGCGCCCAAACATGCAAATCATGAACGGATTGGATACCTGGAAGCTTCTCTAGAAAACCTCGGATCGCCAGCAGGTCAACTGCCTCAGGCACAGCATCTAAGGCAAGATTTATGGACTCTTTAAGCAGTCCCCACGTGCCCCAGACAATAACAATATTGATGAAAAGGCTTACGATCGGGTCCAGCCACCACCAATGTGTTAACAAGATCGCAATTCCGACACCGACCACCCCGACGGACACGGTTGCATCCGACATCATGTGCAGAAATGCGCCTTTGATATTCAAATCCTGTTTCTGACCGGACGCAAACAGCCAGGCGCTAATCCCATTCACGACGATACCTGTTGCCGCTACCCAGATCACGGTTACGCCAGAAACTGCCGCGGGTTCAAAAATTCTTCGAATGGCCTCCCAACTGATACCTCCAACAGCGACTAGCAGCAAAATAGCATTCCCGAGTGAGGCTAAGATCGAAGTTCGGCGCAAGCCGTATGTTCTTCGTATGGATGGAAGTCGTCGCGCCAGAATACTGGCAGTCCACGCCATCATTAACCCAAGCACATCTCCGAGATTGTGACCAGCATCGGCCAGGAGGGCGAGCGAGTGAGATAAAATCCCAAAAATAACCTGCGCTAAGACATAAATACTGTTAAGGCTGATCCCGATCAGGAAAGCGCGTCCAAAGTTTGCAGGCGCATGATCATGCTTTCCTGATGTCTGCTCGTGTTGATGCATCTGTGAACTTGGTTTCAAAATCGCCAGCAATAAGCCCTCGAATCGGGCTTTCACTCATACGCTTTTACCGGATGAGCTAATCCAGTTCCTGCACGTTAGTATGCGGGCTCCAACTCCTTCAAGCTAAACAACGAGCATGGGTAAAGCGATGCTTCGCGCCAAAGAAAAGAGGTGCGGCCATCCAGCATACCAGATGGCCGCACGTGTGGTCCCCTCCGACGGAAATCGAATTACATCTCTTCTGCGGCCCTAGCAAGGCGGTTGGCTAAAATGAAAAAACTTGGAACCCAGAGCCCGATAAAGATACCGAGTCGTTCGGCCTGAGCTCTGTCTTGTTCCTTGTGCGAAAACCAGGTGACAATGGATGCCGCGATCGAAACGAAGCCCAACAAGAGCGAAAGGTCTGATATCAAATGCAGATTTTCTTTGGAAAGGGAAGTATTCATGCTCTTTGAGTTTCGATCCTGATTCTTCGGCGGATGCTTTATTCATGAAAGAAAACGATTCAGGAAGTCAGGAGCCGAGTGAGAAGACGTGGTCTTCAAAGTGGAATGCTTTGACGAACAGCAGCAGCAAACGTTCCGCTGTTAGGATTTTGTAACACCTGGAACCGGACATAGGCCAACGAGCTAACCTGCCGGGTCGCATGCGGAGGACGAATTAAAAGTCCGCCGACTGCTGGCGTGATAGTAAAAGATCATAGCGACAGCTTGCCGGCGGACCTACGGAATCCGGATTTTAGCCAATTTTTTTTTGCCGGATTTTCTCTTTTTTCTGCTCCGCTTCTTCGCTCAGCCGCCTCAATTCTGATGAGAGCTGCTTCCGCAATTGATCTATTTCTGCCATGTTGCCTGAGGAATGCTCGCGTCGGATCTGGTCTTCCAGCAGGAGCTCTCTTTCCGCAATTTTGGCCTTGTACTGTGAATCGATTTCGGCGATTTCCCGCCGCTGTTCGTCAGTAAGCTGGACCGACGGAGATTGTTTCTGCAGCCGCTCCATGGCAAGCTCATATGCTGATTTCATAGTTTGCTGGGAAGCTATTTTCGCCTATTGAAAACGATCTGATCACCATCTGCATCGGCCTCAACAACGTCTCCTTCTTTGAAACGCCCTTCCAAGATGTCAAGACTAAGTGGATCAAGAAGCAATTTTTGAACGACTCGTTTCAGGGGTCGGGCACCATAGACCGGATCAAATCCCTCGCGAGCAACCAATCTTTTGGCTGCATCGGTCAAAACCAGTTCTACATTTTGCTTCCTCAACCTTTCCAGGATCCGTTCGACCTGGATATCGACTATCTGAGTCAAGTCGTCCATGGTCAAGCGGTCGAAAATGATCGTTTCATCTATCCTGTTCAGGAATTCAGGACGGAAATGATTCCTTAGCGCATCCAGCACACGACGGTTTCTCTCTTTCGGATCGGAAACATCCAGGATGTATTGGCTTCCGATATTGCTGGTCATGATTACCACTGTATTCTTAAAATTGACCGTTCGCCCTTGACCATCGGTAATCCGGCCATCATCAAGAACCTGGAGTAGGACATTGAAAATATCAGGATGCGCCTTCTCGATTTCGTCAAAAAGCACGACACTGTACGGCCTGCGTCGAACGGCCTCGCTGAGCTGTCCTCCTTCGTCATAACCCACATATCCCGGTGGAGCACCAATAAGCCGAGCGACTGAATGTTTTTCCATGTACTCACTCATGTCGATTCTTATGAGTGCGTTTTCGTCATCAAACATGAACTCAGCAAGAGCGCGGCTTAGCTCTGTCTTGCCGACTCCTGTCGGTCCAAGGAAAATGAAAGAACCTAAAGGTCGGTTCTCGTCTTGCAGACCTGCTCTTGCACGACGAACAGCGTTTGCCACGGCAGTGATAGCGTTGCGCTGACCCACCACGCGTTTCGCCAGCCGCTCTTCCATGTGGATCAATTTTTCCTTTTCACTCTCGCGCAAGCGCGATACCGGAATACGAGTCCAACTCGCGACGACCTCAGCGATGTCTTCGTCAGTAACCTCCTCTTTTAGAATCTGCTGCGATTTCTGCAACTCGGTCAACCGGCCGTTCAGTTTCGTAGCCTGCGCTGTCAAGTCTGGGAGCCGGCCATATTGAATTTCACTTGCTTTCGCCAGTTCGCCACGCCGCTGGGCCTGTTCCAGTTCTACCTTCAGGCTCTCGATCTGCTCCTGCAATTTACGAGATTGATCAATAATTTGCTTCTCGCTTTGCCATTGAGCTTTTAATTGGGAGCTTCTTTCCTTCAAGTCCGAAAGTTCTTTATCCAGACGAGCTAACCGCTGCTGACTAGCCTCGTCTTTCTCTTTTTTCAAAGCCTGACGCTCCATTTCGAGCTGCATCACTTGCCGCTCGATCTGATCAATTTCCGTCGGCATGGAGTCCAGCTCCAGCTTGAGCCGTGCTGCGGCTTCATCCACAAGATCAACCGCTTTATCAGGCAGAAAGCGATCGGAGATATATCTATCGCTCAGAACCGCTGCGGCGACCAAAGCTGCGTCTTGCACTCGGACTCCATGATGAACCTCGTAGCGTTCTTTCAGCCCGCGCAAGATCGCAATGGTATCCTCCACGGAAGGCTCATCCACCATAACCGGTTGGAAACGACGCTCTAAAGCTGCGTCTTTTTCTATGTGCTTCCGATACTCGTCAAGCGTTGTTGCCCCAATTGTCCTGAGCTCACCCCGCGCCAACTGAGGTTTGAGCAGGTTGGAAGCGTCCACCGCGCCTTCAGCGGCCCCGGCTCCCACTAATGTGTGCAACTCGTCGATAAAGAGAATGATCTCGCCTTGTGAATCCGTGACCTCTTTCAAAAATGCCTTCAAACGATCCTCGAACTCTCCTCGGAACTTAGCTCCTGCGATCATTGCGCCCAAGTCCATGGCTATGACGCGCCTGTTTCTGAGCGATTCGGGTACGTCCCTACTCACAATACGCCTGGCTAGTCCTTCAACAATAGCCGTCTTGCCCACGCCCGGATCTCCGATTAAAACCGGATTATTTTTTGTGCGACGCAAAAGCACCTGCATCACGCGCCGGATCTCGTTGTCCCGACCAATAACCGGGTCTATTTTGCCGCGTCGAGCTAGTTCTGTCAGGTCTCTGCCGTATTTTTCTAAAGTCTGATATTTGCCCTCTGGATTCTGATCAGTCACACGCTGCGACCCTCGAATTGACACGAGAGCCTGCATCATCTTGTCTTTGGTGACGCCGTGCTCGCGCAGGATTCTTTCGCTCGGTGTGGTCGAATCAAACAGGGCCAGCATAAAATGTTCGACGCTCACATATTCATCCTTGAGCTTCTGCATTTCATTTTCAGCCTCGTTCAGCACGTCGCGAAGGCTGGTCCCGATGAACGGTTCAGCCGTGCTTCCTGAGACTTTCGGACGTTTTGCTAATTCTCTTTCCAGTTCCGATGCAACATCCTGCGTTCTGACTTGCAACTTTTCTAACAAAGGACGTGCTAATCCATCGTTTTTCCTCAGCAGGACCAGCAACAGTTGTTCTGGGGTAATCTCCTGTTGATTATACTCCGCCGCGAGCGCTTGACTTTCCTGCAATCCCTCCTGGAGCTTTGCCGTAAATCGATCAATCCGCATGAATATAACTTAGTCTTTCACAAGCAAAACCGCAATTGAGTGAGCAGCCGGGCAATTAGCAGCTTCGCTGCTGCCAAGGGGCGGAGGGAGCGGGTTAGCGAGTGGATGTAGCTCTAGACTGCGAGACGGGAGAGCAAGGCTCTGCCGCGCTCGAGGCCGCATGTCATGATGAGGACGTGTCAAACTGACAAAGCGAAATCTCCTAATCAGCCCCCAAATGATCGTACCCCCCTCGCAAGTGTGTCTTTCCGGAAAAGATGGGACGAAAGACCCCTGATCATAAAGCGGAGCCTCTAGCGCGGCGGAGCTTTGCTCTCCCAGTTCGCTGTTCTCGTCTCAGCTGATCAGCTTCCTGCCTTTTCCAAGCGGCGCAGGAAATCTTCGTAGTTTGCAGCTTCCCGAATAACTGAATTTAGAATGTCTATGCGCTCGTCCTCGGATGCATGATTGAAAGAAACCCGGCGTTGGCCTGTATCGTGACCGAAAACTACCTCGTCCCAGTGGATCGAATGAATTTGGGCGTTGAAGCGGGCAACTGCTCGACCTCGAAAAAAGGCACGGGTCGTTTCAGGCGGCATGAAGATCGCGTTCCTGATTTCATCCTCTTTCAGGATTCGGCGCACCTGGTTCTGTCGCATTAATTCGTAATACAGACCCTGCTCTAGTGAAATGTTGTGGTACTCTAGATCAATGGATTGCAGCCAGGGATCTGTCCACTCCAGACCTTCGTTCTCCTGAAAAGTGTTTAACAGATACTTTTTTGCTACCCAATCAATCCGGTCTACACACTGCATGACATCGACTTCCAAATCGTTCAGGATTTTCTCCCACTCTTGCAGAATCCAGGCTGCTTCCGGATCGCTGCGATCACAAT
>JAFAXJ010000392.1 GCA_019241095.1 Verrucomicrobiota bacterium
TTTTATCGGAATCACCTGTATTACTGTTTCTGCTCAGAGTGCCGGATTTGACTCTCGTTTTTGGCGGGCGGTAGCTGCTTCAGATATCATCTATGTGGGAGAGGTCCACGACAGTCAGGTTGATCATGCGTATGAGCTAAAGCTTGTCCGCGGAATGATCGATCACGGGTTTCGATTCGCTGTTGGTTGGGAGATGTTTGACTGCAGTCAACAGGAACTCATTGAGAGTTGGCAATCCTCGCAAATCTCACTGGATGATTTGATCAAGGCCACTGGATTCCAGCAACACTGGGGTGTTTACTCACCCGTTTACTTGACAATATTAGAGCTCACACAGAGATATCGGATCAGAAACATCGCGTTGAA
Source organism: Verrucomicrobiota bacterium (assembly GCA_019241095.1). Lineage (GTDB taxonomy): Bacteria > Verrucomicrobiota > Verrucomicrobiia > Chthoniobacterales > JAFAMB01 > JAFAXJ01. Next base: position 367 of record JAFAXJ010000392.1, read on the forward strand.
TGCCCAGCCGGCGTTGACGCATAAGATAGCTCGAGGCGAAGAGTTATCTGAAAAAGAGAAAGCATTTTTACCGCGCGGGTTCGCCGAGCCGGTAGGGGCATTCCAAAACTTCATAACAATGATGGGACTCCATCCAGGCTTGAAATCATCCAATTTGCGGCGTTTTTTCGCCGCTCAGAATGTCTGGGACCAAACAATGGCTAGCCAAATCATAGAGTTCCTAAAGAAAAATCCGGGAACAAAATTAGTGATCCTCACTGGTCGAGGTCACGTATCGAGAGGCTTTGGAGTCCCGTCGTATGTTCGCCAAAAGACGAATTCTAGACAGCTCATTCTCTTACCGGATTCTCTGTTCCGACATCCTGGAGAACAAGGCTCTGCCGCGCTAGGCTCCTCGTGAACAACAAGTGGTCTCTCAGATGTACTTACCGCCAATAAAAAGCCAAGGCACCGCTTCGCCTAAAGTGATGAAAGACCTTGGATCTCTGCCAGGAGCCTAGCGCCGCAGAGCCTTACGCTCCGGGATATGGATCAGGTTAATGCGAGAGATCTGCGCTTACCCTGACATCAGCGCGAGGAGTGCCTCTAGCTTCCTTTCAGAGTCGCCCTGCTAAATTGGCGCAAGTCATAAATTTTCCCCCAGCTTCCCTGTTTAACTAGCGGGCAACTCTGTTCCCATTCCTTATCCGATTCCGGATAGTTCTCGTCCTCCATCGGGCCCCAGAACATATAATCTACCCGCAACTGCTTAGCCGCCTCCTGCCAGCCGGTGTCGGATTCCATGAGCAATTCAAGCTGGGTCTCAACGGGCCGGTAATTCAGCCCATGACTCCAAAGATGTCCGGGATACCCCATGACCAATCGATGACCATTAATTAACAACGGATGATTGTAGGTCGGGTAGGCTGCAAAAACAGTCGCGGGAGGGAAGCCGCGGGTAACAGCCTCAACTGCTTGCCATTCAGCTTCTTTTCCAATCTCATAACCATGCGGATTGCTGAAGAGCCCGTTTAACAACGAGAGAAAACCTGAGAAAAACAGGAGGCAAATGACCGGAAGTCGAACCAGCAGCGGCCAGCGTTCAAAGAATACGGTTGCCAGGCAGAAAAACAAAACCAGATAGGCCCAGAAGAACAATTTTGTGTTGTCCCATTCCCAGGGAGCAAACTTGAACAGGGCGCAGCAGATAAAAACCAAGAAAGAAGGAAAATAGAATAGGCGAACAGTTCGGAATGTTTTGTTTTTCCACTCGAAGATGGCGAGATAGACGCCTAACGCCAGAATGGCGGGAATAAACAATCCAAAATTAAGCAACCAGAACTGGAAAGCTGATTGGTGCGGAGCAGTCATCCAGCCTGGTTTCCATCCGATCGCGTTCCCTTTTTCGAACCCGGTAATCAGATAAACAAAGGCAGTAGCTGGGAGGAACGAGATGGAAACCAGACCTAGCAAATGGAGCCGCCGCTTTCTATCAACAAAGAAAAACCAACAAAACAGAAGGAAGGACAAGAAAAGGAAGGTGTGAATGTGAAAGATCGGCATTGTCGCGTAAAGCAAACATTCCGCCCAGAACGGAATGCGCAGTTTAGTTGGCCAATCAAATAAAATCGAACGCCAGTGACAAAGTAGCAGCAGTCCTGCGGGTGCGGCATAAAGTAAGCCTCTTTGGGTGACAAACATTGCGAGCGGAATGGATTTCCATGCGACATCTATAGGATGGTTGCTCAAAGCCGTGGCAATGGCAAAACCCGCCAAGCCGCCATTGAAAAGGAAAGCACCAACCGCATAGGAGCCATTAAACGTCAGCAGGGTCCAGAGAGTCAGAGCCGACCCGGTAAACGCTACTAACACAATGCCAAGTTTTGTCTCGATCCCGATGAGTTTCAGTTCGGCGTTGAACAGATTGATGCCGACAGGGTAATGCAACCTGTCGAAAGCGAAGATCGGGTTTTCCGGCCAGAACTGAGGTCCGCTGGCCAGATAATTAATATGAGTTAAATGGAGGCAAATATCTCCTAAATTATAAGGCGATAAAACCCGAACTTCTCCCGCCGAAATAAAGATCAAATGACTGAAAACTCTGACCGCGAACAGGACAAATGCAATGCTGGCTATCCATTGCATCGTAGTCAATCTGCCTGATTCAGGCCGGTCCATCTTGAAGCGCCATAATAGTCCGAGCACCACAGCAAAACTGACAACAAGCGACAGCAGTGCTGTAACATTGTTGAAGCCTACTGCGGAAAATCCGAACAGGACACCAAAAGTCGTTGAGAGCGCGATCCAAGTAAGCGCGGCTAAAACGGGTCTCATTGAGCCAGTTTGCCGTGTACTAGATCAGGTTCACGGCCAGGAAAAACATCTTGAAATGTCTCGACTCGAAAATAGGCCGAACATTCGTCCATACCGTCGCGGAGGCGAAAGTCGTCGATGAAATAGTTATCTTTCAGCTGCTTCTCAACCTCGGGTGATTTGTCCGCTTCGACCACTATGAAATCGGCGTCTAAGCTTTTCGGCCATCGGTCCTTCTGGCTATAATAGCCAACGTCTGTCAGTTCTCCTAAAACCCAGGGTATGGGAAAATAACTATTCAGCAGAATAAGCCCGCTCATTTCCTCTTTGCTGTCGGGATCCTTCGCGATTTTTCGCAATACCGGGTCAACGAGAGTGTGGTAATCGCGGAATGTTTGAACGTAAACGTAGGGCTCCTTCTCACTGTCAAATCTTAGAAAATTCAAGTCGTACGATCGCCAGGTTTGGTAACCGAGAATCGGAACGATCATAGCGAATCCCAAAATGCGCAATTTATTGGAGAAGGCCGGAGCGCGAATCGGGTTTCGGACTAACAATTGAAAAAATGCAGCGCCCAGAAACAGAAAAGGCCAAGCGATGGAAATCATGCACCAGGGCGTTTTGTAAGGAATGATGCTATAAAAAAAGAGAACGAGGACCGAATAGATCGCCAAAATACGCAACGCAAAATGGCCGCCGAAAATGAACCTGATTGAGAAGAGAACGCCAACCAATGCGAACCACTCATATCTTAACATCAAGCGAAGCCAGTACCAATTAAGCTTGAAACTTGCTAACGCTCGCAACGGGCCGGCGTTGGTCAAAGCCGGAGGTAACAGCGGAAACAAATCATCAGAAGCTTTCGCGTGGCCTGCTGCTTCAACGCCGGTTTTCGTCCACGGCAGAAATGTCTGAAACAGCCCAAGGAGCCCACTCCAATTGCGAAAATTTCCGGAATAAAAAAAGACGATTAGAAGTAAGCTCGTCAGAATAGCGGCAATTACATGTTTGCCAGAAATCTTTGCTTTCGGACCGGTGAAGGCGGGACTTGACGGGAAAAGCTTTCCTAACACAGGAGCAACGCAAATCGCACAAAGAAAAGCTATCAGATGTAGAATATAGGTTTCTTTAGTTAGGACCATTCCCGTCAGGCCCAATATCAATGCCCAGACATGAGGTGGTCTGCAATCTACCAAGACACCAAGCAAACCCCAAAAAGTCATTACCATGAACAAGACCAACCACGATTCGTGGATTGAGTAACGATTGTAGAATATGTATCCCGGAGAAATGGCCATCCCTAAAGCCGTCAAGTAAGCAATCGTTTTTCCAAAAAAACGTCGGAATAGGAAAATCCAAAATACGGTGGTTAAGCTGGCCAAAACCACCGGAATTCGTAACGCCCAGAGATTGCGACCGAAAACCCTCAGAAATACATACAGTACGTAAAAATGGAGGGGTCCATGATAGTTGGTCGGATCATAAGCATAATACCCATTCTTTGCCATTTGATCGCAGAACCAACCGTTAATTCCTTCATCGAAGTGGGGCGGTTTGATATCAAGAAAAGACAAGCGAAAGATTGCCGCTACCAAGAAGATCAGAATAGGAAATAGAAGTTGACGTTTAACCATTCCGAGCCTTCAGGGAGGAGGCGCAGATATATATGTGAAGTGCGCGACATGTCGAACCAGATTCAACTTCATCTCCCGCCGGCGATTCCTGCTTACAACGAGATAAATCGCTTGCCGGCCGCGCTCGATCAGATCAACGCTCATAAAACCCATTGGAGCTTCCCACTAGAACTCATCATAGTGGTTGAGCCAAGTGAGGACGGTACTCTCGTCTACGCAGAAAAAATGCAGAAGTCAGATCCACTTATCCGGGTCTTTACTCATCATGAAAGGCGGGGCAAGGGTTTCGCCGTTCGAAGCGGAATTCTGAAAGCTCGAGGAGAATTCATATTTTTCACCGACGCGGACCTTAGCACGCCGCTAAAAGATC
>JAFAXJ010000397.1 GCA_019241095.1 Verrucomicrobiota bacterium
ATTCACTCATGTTCGCGTCACCGAGAATAACATGAAATCTTCTATACTTGCCAGGATCGGCGTGAGGCTCGTCCCGGGTATTGACTATTGGGCGCCGATTCATCGTGTCGATACTAACTAAGACACTGAAGAAATCGGCCCGCTGGCTGATTTGGTAGACGCCCGGCTGACCAGAAGATCCCTCACCTTCAATACCTAACTTTCCAGCACCCGCAAAGATCTGACGAGTGATTAAAAACGGGATGACTTCACCAACAAGCCGATCCCAAGGGACAGCGCGGCTCATCAGGTAGTTATCATGGCACCCATAACTATGGCCGATGAAATCGGTATTATTCTTATACAGCCGAGCTTCTCGTTCCGGAGCTAACTTTTTGTTTCGACGCCGAACACATTCGCTGAGAATTCGTTCTCCTGCTTTGTCTTGTGCAACAATATCGCGCAGCAATGTGCATTCCGGGGTCGAATACTCCGGGTGAGCATGATCGTTATAAAATCGCGCGCCGTTACTGAGAACAAGGTCGCTCTTTATTTCTTCGAAACTAAGGGGGCGGTTTTTGTCCAACTCGTAGTAGGCCGATTCATCGGTATCCTGCAGCAAAGCCTGTGCACGAAAGCCTCGAGCATCCTGATGTGGATCTTCCAGATCGTAATCCCACTTCATCAGGGCGCCGTGATCGGTGTAGCACCGAACTAACTCAATTGATTCCGCAACAACATCTACTGACTCGACTCCGTTTACTGTAATCCCGTATTCCGTCTCAATGCCGAAAACCCGCTTCATTCCAGGAAATGGTGCATCAGGACCCAAGCACAAGCTAAATGACATGTGATTCTCCCCCAGCCTTCACTTGGCCGCGGACTGGAGAAACCTTCACCACATTCTCTGAATCATAGTCAATGAGCTTAAGCCAATCCTCCACAATATCTGTCGGCGGAAAGATATCATTTTCCGCATATTCGGTATTCAGGGAAACCAAAAGATCTGATTCGCTAATACCCTCTTCTTGCAATGTGCTAATTGCTCGCTTGATCGCCAACTCTTTCGCACGTTCCACTATGGACGCAATGATCGCGCCACTGACCAGATCTCCCCGATATAGTGTGTCCCGTTTGCCACTCCTTAATATCACGTCCAGGAACCGGTTTTCATCACGACGCGCAAATTGAGTTTCTGAAACCTTGTCGATCAGGTAACTGATAGCTTCGTTAACTCCACCAGTTCGCTCAACTAAAGCAGGATCGTAAGGCAGATCGTCGGAAAGGTAGATCCGGTATATTTCGCGCGCAGCGACGCGATCGGGTCGATTCACCTTTATCTTACGATCAATTCGGCCAGGTCGAAGAATGGCAGGATCAATCAAGTCCGCACGATTGGACGCCAAGATGATAACAACTTCATTCAAGGATTCGATTCCATCCATCTCTGTGCAAAACATCGGCACTAGCGTGGACAAGATGCTGGAATAACGACCTGCTCTGCGGGTACCTAGTATGCTCTCGGCTTCATCAATAAAGATGAATGGCAAAAAACCTTCTTTCCGTTTCTCGCGTGCAGTTGAAAAAATTTCGCGAACCATTCGCTCAGACTCGCCAACCCACATATTGAGAATTTCCGGACCTTTAATATGCATAAAGAATTGCTGCATATCCTCTCCGGTTTTCTCTTTTAACTGCTCAGTTAGATTATAGGCGGTTGCCTTGCCAATCAGTGTTTTTCCGCACCCTGGAGGACCGTATAATAAAAATCCCTTAGGGGTTTGATGGTTAAATTTAGCGAACAGGTCAGCATGTAACAAAGGAAGTTCGATCGCGTCTTTGATCGCACTCAGGGCGTCCTCCTGACCGCCAACTTTTTCCCAGGGTAGTTCTGGGACCGTCTCAAGATAATACTCGTCAGTCTTCGTTCGGCTTAGCAGTTCGATTGCGACTCTAAAATTAGAATCAACCCGGATCTCATCACCGAGTTTCAAAGTCTCTTTCATTAGATCTTGAGATCTTTGAAGTACTACGGACTGCATTCCGTGCTCTGTTCCAACACGCAAACGATCGCTGCCCAAAACTTCCGCAATTTTTGTTACAGGCCCGGACAACTCGTATCCCAGATCGCCAACAATGACATATGCCTCATTGACTAGCACGCGCGTGCCTTTCTTCAGACGAGCCACATTAATCCTCGGATCAACATTGCAATAGTAGTCAGAGCCGCCCACCACAATCTGTGCCGTCTCTTTGTTCGGGCTACCTAGATACGTTCCAATGCGATTGGCCGGAGACGTTACTTTCTTTACTACTTCATCGAGCTTTTCGATCGTGTGCCGAGCTTCAGTGATCATCTCTTCCTGCTCGCCAACACTGGACCGAAGTTCGATCAGATCACTTCTGGTTGGGTCTCCCGGAGGTAAACTGGCAATGATTCGCTCGAGAAATTCGAGGGGTGTTGCGGGCTCAGAACTATAACCACCGTAATCAGGCGTTCTCTCTTGGTTCATCGGTACTTCTCAATCCACCGCTTTGTGAGTATAGACAGATTCATGATTTGTGGCAAACCTGGACTTGATCCTACTGCGCGGTATTCTACGGACAGCGGGAAAAAAATAAACGTTCAAATAATGATCCGTCGGTTGTTCATCATGTTCGGTTCCCTGTCGCGCACGAGAGGTGGGGAACGGCATATGCGATTTCAGCTTCTTGAGCCAGCCGTCGTCTGCATAAGGAAAGCGTTGCATGACCCTGAAGAAAACCGATAATGCCACACTTTATGTTGAATACCCTCATGGAGGAAACGAGGGAGGTTGTAGCTCCAGATCTCCGGGAACAATACGTTGAAGCTTTCACATGGATGCTCCTGGCCCGAATTGTAGAGGAGAAACTCGCAAGTCTCTGGAGGGCGGGAAAGATTGCCGGCGGCGTTTACCTCGGTAAGGGCCAAGAGGCTATCAGTGCAGCCATCGCCGTGATGCTGAAACCCGACGATATCTTCGGTCCCTTAATCCGTGACCAAGCCGGGCGGCTGGCATTTGGCGAACCTCTTGCTGACGTGTTCCGAAACCACTTTGGAACACTCACCAGCCCAAGCCGCGGTCGAGACGGAAATGTACATCGCGGGCGCCCAAAGGAAGGTTATCACAGCATGATTAGTCATTTGGGATCATTAATCTCAGTGGTGGCGGGCGCTCTTTTGGCCCGGCGTTTTCAAGGCGACACTTCCGCCATTGGAGCGACCTGTATCGGTGATGGAGGCACCTCGACAGGTGCTTTTCACGAAGCACTGAACTTAGCTGCTGTGGAGAAACTCCCGCTGGTAGTGGTTGTCACCAACAATCAATACGCCTACTCAACTCCGAACAATCGTCAGTTTGCCTGTCGCAATTTGGTGGACCGAGCTGTCGGGTATGGAATCGAAGGCTACTCAATGGATGGAACTGATCTGAGAGATTGCCTTGAAGTGGCACGTTACGCAACCGACCGCGCTCGATCTGGCCACGGGCCACAGATGATCGTGGGCACTTGCTTACGACTAACCGGCCATGCTGAGCATGATGATGCATCCTACGTCGATAAGAAATTGTTAAGCCGCTTCGCTGGTCGCGATTGTTTGCAAATTGCGGGAAGCTATATCCAATCTCAGCAATGGGCTGATCAGTCCCAAATCGAGCGCTGGAAAGAAAAAGCTAAGTACGAGATCGAAGAAGCTTTGGCGAAGGTGCAGCGCGAACCTCATTCGGATCCCAAGGAGGAAACCTGGTGCCCTTACGCAACTGGCGTTCTCGCTCGGACGGAGCGCTAGCGCGGGCAGACCTTCTGCCGCCGCATTTCGTTCAACTAGCCTCGGTTCCATGAGCAATCCATTCATCCAATGAGCATTCTGGCAATTCGATGAGCATTCCCTAGTCCTATGAGCACTACCTATTTGGAGGCGATTCGGGAGGCGCAAAAGAAGCTTTTGCAGGATGATTCTCGCGTTTACATCTACGGACAAGATGTCGGGGCGTTTGGCGGCGCTTTCAAAGCGACGAAAAATTTAGCTGACGCCTTTCCCGGTCGTGTTCTGGATGCTCCGATCAGCGAGGACGCAATGGTTGGCAGCGCTATCGGTGCGGCAATTGAAGGAATGCGCCCCATAATTGAAATGCAGTTCTCGGATTTCTCTGTTACCGCCTTCAATCAGATAATTAATCAGGCAGCAACACTGTACTGGCGTACACAGGTGGCTTGTCCAATCACAATCCGGATGCCTTCCGGCGCCAACCCTGGAAGTGGCCCATTTCACAGCCAGAACCTGGAGGCATTATACGCTCATGTGCCCGGATTGGTTGTGTTAGCGCCCGCGACGGTTCCGGATGCCTACACGATGCTGCTGGAAGCAGTTGAGATCGATGACCCGGTCATTTTCTGTGAGCACAAATACCTTTATAATCGTCTGAAGATAGACCGTCTCACACCAAGCGAGTTAACGTTTAATCACGCTCGGGTTGCCAGGGTAGGGCGCGACATCACGATCGTCAGTTATAGCGCGATGGTACCCGAAGCATTATTCGCGGCGGAAATCCTCGAACGAGAAGGTGTATTGGCCGAAGTGGTTGATTTGCGATGCATCAAGCCACTTGATATTGAAACGGTGATTGCGTCCGTTGCTCGCACGGGCAGACTGCTTTGCGTTGATGAATCATGGCCATGGGGAGGCGTAAATGCGGAGGTGATCGCTCAGGTCACCACGCGTGGTTTTCATCTGTTAGATGCGCCTCCTCAAAGACTAAACGGAAAAGATACGCCCGTTCCTTTCCACCCAAACCTATGGAATGTCCACAAGCCGTCGAGCAAGGTTATTGCTCTAAAAGCGCGTGAGCTCCTCAAGTGGTAACATTATGCCGGAAGTCCCAATCATTTTGCCCCAGTTAGGAGAATCAATCGCGGAAGCTACCGTTATCAGATTCTGCGCGGAAATCGGCCAGGAGGTTACACCGGATCAGGAGGTCATCGAAGTTGAAACCAACAAAGCCGTGATGGGAGTCACGACCCC
>JAFAXJ010000575.1 GCA_019241095.1 Verrucomicrobiota bacterium
AAATGGGTAAACAGGAATTATCGGCTCTGCGCCGAGAAGCAGAAAAGCTCCGCCGGAATCTGGAAGGTATACGAGATATGGATCGTCTGCCGGACGCCATCATTATCATCGATACTTCACGGGAATCAATTGCTGTCGCCGAAGCTAAACGCTTGAAAATTCCGACTGTCGCGATTGTCGATACCAACGCTGATCCCGATCAAGTCGTCTATCCGATCGCAGGCAATGACGATGCTATCAGAGCGATTCGGGTGATTCTCCAGAAACTGGTTGATGCGATCTACACGGCATCGCATGAATCCGAAAAGCTGGAGACGTCAAATTTAGCTGCGGTAGCCGGTTGATACTCGCTCGTCGATTTGCGGCCGCAAATTCTGAATTATCTCATTGGTATGGCTGAAGTTAATCCCTTACTCGTCAAACAGCTGCGCGACAGAACCAATGCCGGAATGATGGATTGTAAACGCGCGTTGGTCGAAGCGGAAGGTGATCTGGAGAAGGCGGAAGACATTCTTCGTAAAAAGGGGATTGCCGGCGCGGCAAAAAAAGCTGCAAGAACCGCGAAGGAAGGTGTGGTGGCTTCCTATATTCATATGCAGGGCAAGGTAGGAGTCCTGGTCGAGGTCAATTGTGAAACCGACTTTGTGGCCAAAAATGATATTTTTCGCGACTTCGTAAAGGATATCACTCTACACATTGCCGCTGCTCACCCGATTTATATTAGCCGAGATAAAGTTCCTTCGATTTTGACTGAGAGAGAGCGCGAAATCTATCGAGCTCAGGTCAAAGGCAAACCGGCCGCCGTGGTCGAAAAAATCATCGAGGGTAAGCTGGAGAAGTTTTTCAGTACTGTCTGCCTGATGGATCAGGCGTTCATTAAAGATCCCGATCAGACGGTGAAAGATCTGATCTCGGCGAAGATTTCTGAACTCGGTGAAAATATCATCATTCGTCGATTCAGCCGGTATGCTGTTGGGGAAGAATTGGAAACAGAGCTCAGTTCCAAGGGCAAGGAAGAAGTAACGGCTAAAGCGTAGTCTGGTCAAAACCGATCAACGACGTTGGTTTACCTGCCAGTGGTTATTAGCGAAATCCGCTTGATCACTGCGGAACATTGGTGAGTCTTTCTGCGCAGGATGATTGACTCGATTTTCAAGTTCTACGCGAGGCTTTCATTCGCCGCTTTGTTTGTAGCCCTTCTCTTTTCGTCCTGCGCCACCAAGGACAAGAACCATCGAATCGTGGTCAGTATCTCAGATCAGACAATGTTGGTCTATAATCGCGGGAGAGCAATCGGAGCGTATCCAGTTTCAACTTCGAAATTTGGTCTGGGCGACAATCCGGGGAGTGCAAGCACTCCTCTTGGTGCGATGGAGATCGTAAAAAAGATTGGCGATGGAGCACCTGCGGGAGCTGTTTTCAAAAGCAGAAAGCCGACTGGCGAGATTATCCCCACAAACGCGCCCGGACGAGACCCGATCGTAACTCGAATCTTGTGGCTGAAGGGACTTCAGCCGGAAAACCGAAATGCGTTCAGCCGGTTTATCTATATTCATGGGACGCCAGAAGAACGCAAAATTGGCCGGCCGGCCAGTTATGGTTGTATACGGATGAAGTCGCGTGACATCGTTGTCGTATACAACACGGTCGGGATAGGTGCGAAGGTAGACGTAGTTGAAGGACCATTACCAGACATTGATTTAGCGCAAGCGCAGCAAAAACAGCATCAGAACACTATATCGAACTAGATGGAACGGTGGGTGCGACACCAACTCCTGGAGCGGCAATGCCCACCGGGCGCACCAGTGATGTTTCAGCAGTGGAGGGGCCTTCTCTTCCTGCACTGGCCTGTTGCGCCCGATGCAGTCCAGAAGACTCTTCCGGAGGGACTGCAAGCAGACATTTTCGAAGACCGGGCCTGGATCGGAATCGTGCCTTTTTCGATGAAAGCAGTTCGTCCGGCCGGCGTTGTGCCATTTCCGTTCATTTCGAATTTTCTGGAGCTGAATCTGAGGACATACGTGCTAGACAGAACAGGCAAACCCGGGATCTGGTTCTATTCGCTGGATGCAAATCAGCCAATCGCGGTCTGGATCGCGCGGTTCTTTTTTGCACTTCCGTATCAGCATGCCATAATGTCTGAAGCGATAAAGGGGAATGAAGTCAAGTTCCGGTCGCGTCGGCGCAATACGTCCCGTCGACTCACTTACCAATATCGCGTCGGCAATCCGCTCGGCGAAGCACGACTTGGTACGTTAGAGTTTTTCTTAGTAGAACGGTACCGTCTCTTTTCCGCTCGAAAGGGCCAACTGCTGACCGGCAGAGTCTACCATTCCCCTTATTCACTCCGGACTGTGGAGTTGTTAACTATTGACCCGCATCTCTTTGCCTTAGATGGCCTTACGGAACCTGTAACACCGCCGGAACATGTAATCTCTGCTCCATTTGCCGACGTATCTGTATACCCGATGCAGCGAGTAGAAGATTAACTGCCCTTCGGAATCGAAGAGGTATTATGCTACGTTTCACATACATGCGCTAGAGGGTGCGTGACGATGGCTGCCCCTGATAAAGGGTGGAGCGCGAACATTGTGGCCGCATTCCGATCGGTCCCCGTCAGAGACCGATCAGTAATGGCATACCGAGCTTGCCGTATCCAATCGTAAAGATGAACCAATGTCATCCCCGCCTCCATCTGCCCGGATGCAAAAATGAGCGCCATCATCGGGTCTGCGAAACTTGCCGTGCGTGAATGGACCGCCGACTCTTTTAAGCTTTACCCCCCCGTGAACTGCTAGGCATCGACCCGTCTATAACGGTCCCGACCAATTCTACAAGAGCTCGACCGATATCTGCCACCCTAAACTGTCTGCTCCCGCAACAATAGCAGCTTTTCACGCAAGTTAGCTGCCTTTGCATCCAGGCAATCGATCGGTTTTCCAAAGGCAACCGTAACGGGTGAAATAAGATGCTTTTTTTGACGGTGGCCGTACTGGCGCAGATAAATCGAGCCGCGAAGGCCGGCTATCCAGACTGGAACGGTCAGACATTTTGCTAAGCTGGCAATCAGTTCGAACCCGGGCTGAAAAGAAATTAGAGGATCACGCGACCGATTTAACTCTCCTTCCGGGAACACACAGACGACTTCACCTGCTTCGATCACGGTTGCTGCTGCTCGAAGAGCAGCTTTCGCCCGCGTCGTTGAGATCGGAATAACACCGAATGTCTTGAGAATTGGAGTAAGATAATTTACGCGGTAAATTGACTCATGGACCAGGAATCGAATCGGCCGCTTCAACGCAGCCTGAATTACGATTGAGTCCAGGTAGGTCACATGATTGGAGACCAGCAGGAACCCTGTTGCTGGAAGGGTTTCGACCCCTGATGCTCGTAACCGGTAAATCGGGAAGGACAGAGAACGGGCTAGCAAAAAGGGAAATGAGTTTCTCATTCAACAGCTGACCAGTTGACCCTTACTGAGCGACCAATTAACCTCTCCTCCATGTCCGCGACTCCGATGATGCAACAGTATACTAGCATTCGTCGGAGTTTGCCCGAAGGCACTCTATTGTTTTTCAGGCTGGGCGATTTTTATGAGTTGTTTCTCGATGATGCAAAACGAGCTGCGGACCTTTTAAATGTCGCTTTAACCCAGCGAAATGGGATGCCGATGTGCGGGGTTCCGTTTCATGCGGCGGAGAATTACATAGCTCGTCTGGTCAAAGCGGGACATCGCGTGGCGATCTGCGATCAGATCAGCGAGCCTCAGCCCGGAAAAATCGTTGAGCGTCAAGTAACGCAAATCATCAGCCCGGGTACAGTGAACAACTTCAATCTGCTCGAGACTCGTCAGAACAATTTTCTTGCGGCAATACAAACCCGGGATGAGCGATTTGGATTGGCGCTGCTGGATATCACCACCGGAGAATTTCGAATTTCTGAGCTGGCATCTTTCGCTGAGTTACAAGATGAATTGATGCGATTCGCACCGGCTGAAGTGCTCGTCTCTCACGCGCAGAAATCAATATTTGGAAAGATAAGAGTCAGTTCTCTCTATGATGATTATGCTTTTGAGTTCGACCAAGCGCGTTACTTGCTCGAGGACCAGCTTCAGGTTAAATCCCTCGATGGGTTCGGCTGCCGTAATATGCCCGTCGCGATAGGCGCAGCCGGCGCAATCATCCATTATGTCAAACATCAGCTCAGACGACCCACATCCCATATCCGAGCTCTCGGCGTCTTTTTGTCCGACGAATATGTTGCGTTGGATCTCGCGACTCAACAGCATCTGGAATTGGTTCGTTCAAAAGAGGGTGGCAGAGATACCAGCTTGTTAGCAGCAATCGATCGCACAAAAACGGCTATGGGCGGCCGATTACTCCGCCAATGGATCCTAAAACCGTTGCGAAAACTGGACGAGATTCGGAAGCGGCACGAAGTGATTCAGCAATTGCTTGATCACACATTTCTACTCAGTGCAATTCGAGAGACATTACAGCAAATACGGGATATAGAACGGACGCTAGGCCGATTGAGTCAGGGGGCGGGCAATGCGCGCGACATGGTCTCTCTCAAGTTGTCTTTGGCTTGTTTACCTGATCTCAAAGCGCACCTTGCTGCACTGCTGCGAGCATCGTTTGCTGCGAATGAACAATGGTTGTTAGCCGGTTTGGTCGATCAGATTCACTCATTGCCTCATTTAGTCGAGTTGCTGAACGGAGCCTTGGTGGAGGAACCACCGGCGCTGCTCCGTGATGGGGGTGTGTTTCGATCCGGTTATCATGCCGATCTGGATGAGCTTCGTGCCGCGTCCCGGGGAGGTAAGGATTGGATTGCCTCCCTTCAACAGCGGGAAATTGAGCGCACCGGAATCAAATCGCTGAAGGTGCGTTTTACGTCCGTGTTCGGGTATTTCATTGAGGTGACCAACACCAATCTCGGCTCTGTTCCCGTCGATTACACCCGGAAGCAAACGACGGTGCATGGGGAACGTTTTACAACGCCAGAGCTTAAGGACATGGAGGCCAAAATTTTGGGTGCGGAAGATCGAGGAAAGGCGCTCGAGTATCAGTTGTTTCTGGAATTACGTGAACGATTGCTGGATTATCTTCCGCAACTTCAACAAACAGCAAAAGCTGTCGCTGTGATTGATGCTTTGGCCTCTCTGGCAGAAACCGCCCGGCTTTTTGGGTATTGCCGTCCCGTTATGTCAAGCGAAGGAATAGTGTCTATCAGAGATGGTCGGCACCCCGTTCTGGACCAGAATGTGACTGAAGAGAAGTTCGTACCTAACGATTGCCTTTTGAATGTTGAAGATCAGCGGCTCTTATTAATTACTGGTCCTAACATGGCCGGTAAATCGACTTTCATAAGGCAGGTTGCGCTGATCGTTCTCATGGCCCAGATGGGCGGTTTTGTTCCTGCGGCAGAGGCTGAAATAGGATTGGTCGATCGCATTTTCACTCGTGTTGGAGCGTCCGACGATCTCTCGCGTGGCCAATCTACATTCATGGTAGAGATGAACGAAACGGCCAACATCGTGAATAATGCCAGCTACCGTAGTCTTGTCATTCTGGATGAGATTGGCCGGGGCACTTCCACCTTCGATGGTCTATCTATCGCGTGGAGTGTCGCTGAGTATTTACACGATGTGCTCGGGTGCAGAACGCTTTTTGCTACGCACTATCACGAAATGACCGAACTGGAAATGGTTTGTCCTCGCGTAAGGAACTACCATGTCGCTGTCCGTGAGTGGAATGACCAGATTATTTTTTTGAGAAAGATACAACGCGGTTCCGCTGATAAGAGCTATGGAATCCAGGTTGCTCGATTGGCCGGTCTGCCAGACGCGATTATTAGTCGAGCGAAAGAGATTCTTGCAAATCTGGAAGCTTCCGAGTTGAACGCTCAAGGCAAACCTCGTCTGGCCGAAGCAAAAATGCTTCGCACTCGGGTGCAGGCAGGCGTTGATCCCCGGCGCCAGCTGAATTTGTTTGACTATCAGCCAGATGCCGAATCCGTTGGTTAAATGGTTTTTCGTCGATGAAAACTTCTTTACTCGTTATCTCGTTATTTCTCTTGGACTTCACGGCGTGTGAACGGCATCCCGCCAGTCATCTTGCTATTGCTAAGGAAGCAGGCAACGAAAAGGGCGGGTCGAGCGCAGATAAGGCCGCGGCGTCCAGAGCTGCAAGCACACCCAGTGGGACCCCAAAGACCTATTTTCCAGAGAACTCCTGATGTTGGAAGACAAAAGGTTTGGCAACAAACGTGATCTTAATTGCGAGGTGCTTTGGCTTATCCGGTTGATGATTTTCAACGGTGGTGCAGATCAAGAATCCTAAGTTTTGCCCGGGCAGGAAAGGGGATCGCCCTGCTAATCACTCGAGAGTGGAACTTTCGAATTCAACTTGTTTTGGCCGCCATCGCAGTTGCGTTAGGGTTTCTTTTGCGGATTTCCAAAACCGAGTGGCTGTTTCTTCTCATCACAATCCTGATCGTGCTTGTTGCTGAGGCGACCAACACGGCAATCGAAAGAGTAACCGATCTCGTCGAACCCAAATTTGATCCGATAGCTCGGGATGCGAAGGATATCGGAGCAGCCGCAGTGTATTTAGCTGCGATTGGTTCGGTAATGGTAGGGATTGTGATCTTCGCGCCGCATCTTTGGCGGATTTGGTTTCGGTAAAAAGAAAATTAGGGCAAGCTTTACGTCTTCAATAGCGACTTGGCCGAGTCCCGCGAATGGGCTGACTCACTCAAGTCAACAACTAACATTTGCACACTTTCAAAGAGCAAGGCTCTGCCCGCGCTGGGTTCCTGGCACATCGAAGCTCTTTCATCACTGACGAAAGGGCGACGGGCTTTTATTTCGGTAGACCCATTCTGACGAACCCTTGTTGTCACAGGAGTCCAGCGGGGCAAAGTCTTGCTCTCAGGCGCAATAGCACCCAAACTGATTTAGAACAATTCTTGATCTCATTATCATTTGTGGGACATTAATCTCTACAGTCGGAACAAGGTTGTTCAACGCCGGTTCCGTACTCTTAATAGTGCAAAAAAGTGAAACTTTCATCCGACATTACCCAGCACCTTGCTGCGAGTGGCATCCGGCTGACAAAGCAAAGAGAGCAAGTTCTCGGGGTGCTTTTACAAAAGCGGGATCACCCGACTGCGGGAGAGCTTTTCCTGAGGGTGAGGCGGCATGTTCCCTCCATCTCGCTTGCGACCATTTACAACAGCTTGGAAGCGTTGGTTGATTGCGGTCTAGTAAAACAGGTGCATGTGGATCGAGCCGCAACCCGGTTCTGCGCTAATTTGATGAATCACTCCCATTTTTATTGCAATCACTGCGGTACAGTCTCCGATATCAGCGTCCCGCGTGACAGTTCTTGGAATTTGCCGCCCGGCTTTGTTGTGACGCAAGCTGACGTTTCCTTGCGTGGCGCCTGCCCAAACTGCTCAAAAAATTCATTATGAGTTCTATCGCGATACGAGATTTGAAAGTGTCTATTGACGCAACCGAAATCATTCGCGGCCTCGATCTTGAATTTCATAAGGGCGAAGTTCACGCGATTATGGGTCCTAACGGATCGGGCAAAAGCACCTTAGCTAAGGTGATGGCAGGACATCCAGACTACGAAGTGACTGGTGGGGATATTCTTTTGGACGGAGAAAGCATCCTGGATCTCGAACCAGAAGAGCGTTCGCGCAAAGGACTGTTTTTGGCCTTTCAGTACCCAATTGAAATTCCGGGTGTAAGCAATGCTAACTTTTTGCGGGCGGCTCTGCAGGCCCGGTTACCTGAAGGTGAAGAACTTGACGCGGTAGAATTCTACGAACGGCTTTATCAGAAAATGGACACCTTGGAGATCCGTCGCGAGTTCACAAGCCGGTCGGTCAATGAAGGATTTTCGGGGGGAGAAAAGAAACGCAACGAAATCTTACAAATGGCAATGTTGGAACCTTCCTACGCAGTTTTGGACGAAACGGACAGTGGTCTTGACGTGGACGCTTTGCGAGTCGTTGCGAACGGGGTCAACAAACTCCGCAGCCCCAAAATCGGCATTCTTTTGATTACGCACTATCAGAGATTATTGAACTATATCGTCCCGGACTTTGTTCATGTGATGTACGAAGGCCGAATCGTTCGGAGTGGCGATAAAGAGTTAGCTCTCGAGTTGGATTCGCAAGGGTACGATTCGTTGCGACCTGTGGAAACAGTCTAAGGACACTAAAGATATGAGCACTGCAATAACTTCAATCGATATCGATCGAGGAATAGGTGACTTCTTCTATGAGCTCACGCCTTCTCGTGATGCGGGGGTGGGGCTAACAGAAGCGACGATCGATTACATCACGGACGTGAAAGGGGAACCGGACTGGATTCGTGATTTCCGAAAGAACGCGTATCGCGTTTTTAACAACAAACCTTTGCCGACACATTGGGCTGGAGACGAGCTCAAGGAAATCGATTTTGACAAAATCCGCTACTATTTGGCTTCCGGGGAAGCTCCAAAACGGACGTGGGACGAGGTTCCGGACCAGATCAAAAAGACTTTCGAGCGACTGGGGATTCCTGAGAGCGAAAGAAAATTCCTAGCCGGTGTCGAGGCGCAGTTCGATAGCGAGGCAGTCTATTCGAACATCAAGAAAGCTGTTTCTGATCAAGGCGTCGTGTTCATGGGCAGCACAGATGGTTTGAAGGAGCGTCCTGATCTGTTTCGAAAATGGTTTGGAAAAGTCATACCGACGGGAGACAACAAGTTTAGCGCGTTGAACAGCGCCGTTTTCAGTGGAGGCAGTTTCATTTATGTCCCCCCTGGAGTGAAGGTCAAACATCCATTACAGGCTTATTTTCGTATCAACGCCGAAAATTTCGGCCAGTTCGAACGCACTCTCATCATTGCAGATGAAGGTTCGGAGGTGATGTATATGGAAGGTTGCACGGCGCCGAAATTCACGACAGCCACGCTTCATTCTGCGGTGGTTGAGCTGGTGGCCTTGCCAGGCGCCAAGATTCAGTATGTCACGGTCCAAAACTGGGCCCCGAATGTATTTAATCTCGTAACCAAGCGCGGGCTGGCTATGGAAGGATCTGAGATTAAATGGATCGATTGCAATATCGGTTCCCGACTCACGATGAAGTATCCTGGCGTTATACTAAAGGGACGGAAAGCGCGCGGAGAGGTAATCAGTATTGCGCTTGCGGGAGACGGACAGCATCAGGACACGGGCGCCAAGATGGTGCATGCGGCGGACGAAACTACGAGCAATATAGTTTCGAAAAGCATCAGCGTCGGCAAAGGCCGGGCCACTTATAGAGGTTTAGTGCATGTGCCCAAACACCTGAAAGGATGCAAAAACAACACTGAATGCGACGCCCTCTTGATCAATTCGACCAGTCGGACTGATACGTACCCGGCCATCACGGTTCGTGGTACCGGCAATTCCACACAACATGAAGCTTCCGTGAGCCAAATCAGCGCCGAACAGATTTTCTACATGCAGCAGCGCGGTTTATCCGAAGGACAGGCAATGAGTCTTGCCGTCAACGGATTTGTCAATGATTTGGTGCGCCAGTTCCCGATGGAATATAGCGTCGAACTGAAGCGGTTAATTGATCTGGAAATGGAAGGTTCGGTTGGCTGATCAGGTCGGGAGTAACCGTCGAGTGCGAATCCGGGTTAAGCAAAGATAGGCCGGAAGGGAAACCAGAATGCAGACCGACAAGCAATCGCTAAAGGCGGCTCGAATCGGGTGGGCATGATTAGTACTTCTGTTCCTTCAATTCAGGAAACAGCTTCAGTGGATACTCCTCTCTGGTTTGTCGATCAGCAGGCCGAAGCTCGAAAAGAATTTAAAATAATACCTCAACCGGCGAGAACAGATGAGCTGTGGCGCTATTCGTCCATTAAAAACCTTGAAATCGAGGGCTACGGCATTGCAGGTGAATTTTTAAGTGATCCTGCCAAAGTAATTGGGAATCGGAAACTCGACCGTCCTGCCGGTCGACTAATTTTCGCGAATGATCGGTTGGTTAGCGAGGAAATTTTCCGATCAGATTTACTGGCAAAAGGGTTGATCTTTACCAGTCTGTTGCATGCTCTTGGTCAGCACTCGACCCTGTTGCAAAAACATTTCATGGCTCAGCCGGTGGAATTGGGTTCCAGCAAATTCGCCGCGTTGCACAAGTCGACGGTTTCTGCGGGCACATTTTTGCACGTCCCACGCGGCTTAGTGGTTGATGAGCCTTTCGAGGTGTTTCACTTAGTAGATGGCGATCGTGCTGCAATATTTCCACATACATTGATTATAACCGATGAGGTGAGCAGCGCTATTTTAGTTGAGCATTTTCTGTCGGCGAACGATGAGCAAGCTGCCTTTGTTTGCGGGGTCAATGATCTGGTGTTAAATCCCGGCTCCCAGCTAACCTACGTTTCTGTCCAAGATTGGAGCCGGTCGACGGCCTCTGTTCACGTCAACTCCACGGTGGTGCAACGGGATGCGTCGGCATTGAATCTGGCATTGAATTTTGGAGGCAAATACTCCCGATTAGAGAGTGTTAGCCGCATGATTGGACAAGGGGCGCGCAGCGATATGTTAGCTCTCAGCATCGCTCAAGGGGATCAGGAGTTTGATCAACGGACCCTACAGTCTCATCTCCAGCCAAATACCACCAGTGACCTTCTATATAAGAATGCTTTGTACGATCGAGCCAGAACAATTTTTTCGGGTCTGATCAAAGTACAACCCGGCGCTCACAGGACTGATGCGTACCAGAAAGTCCGCAATCTGATGCTTAGCGATGAAGCGGAAGCGAACTCTTTGCCGGGCCTGGAAATTTTAGCGGATGATGTTCGATGCACACACGGTGCAACCTCTGGCCAGATTGAGGCCGAAGAACTCTTTTATTTGAAAAGCCGCGGTATCTCAGATGAGACGTCAAAAGCTTTAATCGTTCGTGGATTTCTCGATGAAGTCGTTGGGCGATTAAAGCACAAGAATTTGACCGACTTCCTGTATTCAGAAATAGAGTCGCATTTGCGTGGTTAACCTGTCCGGACCGGGATGCAAGGCTGGACAAATTTCCTCAATGATCTGTGATAATTTCAAGGTTGAGGCCACTTGCCAATATGAACACAGAAATTCCATCATGGAAGTGCATGTGCCTAGAGGTAGTTGAAAAGATCGACTGTTTACTGGCAGGAATTTTGCTATCATTCCGTTTCTCTGTCGAAATTGAAGAACCGGCAAGCCCAAGGTTATCCATGCAGCGATTTGCACTCAGTTTGTTGGGAGAGTAATTATGCTTATTTTGTTAGCGCTATACTCGCCGTTTGGCGCCACCGATACCGCAGCGCCGTTAGGTCGCAGCATTCCTGACTGGGCCAAGGGAAATGTGATTTTCGAATATTTCTTCAAAGGCGGTCCCATCATGTATCTTATCGCTGCGGTTCTCATCGTTGCGACTGCAGTCATTTTGGAAAGAATCTTCTGGTGGCTGATTCAAAGCACTCGGCGCAGTCCAAAGAAGCTCGATAGTGTTTACGCCGCTCTTGAGGAGGGAAATGTGCCCGCAGCTATCAATATTGCCCGCGGCTCAAAAGACCCGTTAGTTCGAGTTGCTTTCCATGGTTTGAGCCACGTTCATTCTTCTGTAGAAGGCGCGCTTCAGATAGCTAGTGGAGTTGAGTTACAAAGAGCTGGAAGGTTTATGCCTGTGCTGGATACTATTATCACCCTGGCGCCACTTCTTGGACTTCTCGGGACCGTGACCGGCATCATGGGATCATTCAGTTTCGTCGGCAACGCAGATTTGGCGCCGACTAAAGTTAGCGGAGGTATCGCAGAAGCGTTGATCGCTACTGCTTGCGGTTTAGGCATCGCGATCTTTGCACTGGTTTTTTTTAACTTTTTCAATGCAAGGCTTGCACGGCTTCAGTTCGAGCTCGAGTCAACTTCAAACAACATTATTTTGATGCTTAACTCGCTTCAAAATCGCAAAGGCACAGATCAAGATGCACGCCAGCCACAACAGTTCGCCAGTTCAAATTAAGCGGGCGCGGATCGAGATTATCCCCCTGATCGATATCATGTTTTTCCTGCTCGCGGCATTTATGCTGGTGAGCTTAACCATGATTAATATGAAAGGGATCGATGTGAATCTTCCCACTGCGACGAGCGCGCAACCGAACGAGAAACCAGATTTCACAATGGTTAGTATTGATGCGCTGATGGATATCTATTTTGATAAGGAGAAGGTTTCTCGAGAAGATGTTTTACCCAGGTTTCAAGCGGTCTATAACTCGAATCATAACGCCCGAGTTTTCATTCGCGCTGACAAGGACGCCACCTACGAGTCCGTTGTTTACGTACTAGACAAAGCGCGAACTGCAGGAATCCAAAAAGTCGGTTTAGAAATCAAGGCGTATGACAGCGGAGCCGGTTCTGAAGCAAAAGTTTCAGGTTTGCAAACTGCTCCCGCGACGCCTGCGAAAGCACAATCGACGCCTGTCGGATTCACGAATACTGGTCATTAAGCGCATTAGCTGGTGTGAAAGGCTGCTATGGCCGAACCTGATTTAAGAAGGTCTTTTCGCAAAAGCGATTCGGCACCTTTTCTGTTGTTCTTATTTGTTTCGATAGTGCTAAACGGTATCGCGGCTTTGGGTGGTTATTGGATAAAGCTTCCTTCCGCGCCAGCACAGGAGAAGCCGTTAGAACTTACGGAGCTCGACGTAAATGATGTCGAAAAACTGGGTAGTCCCGACGCGTCGGATGACCAACCACCACCTCCGGAACCGGAGCCCACACCACCTCCCTTGGAACCAGAGCCGACGCCACCGCCTCTCGATAAGCCGCCTGAGTTTGAGGTGCCGCAGCCAACGCCGACCCCGACTCCGGAGGTGATGCCGGCGCCTACCCCTGAACCAACTCCGACTCCGGAACCGACTCCGAGTCCTGAGTCCACTCCGAGGCTCAGGCCACAACCGACCTCACACGAGAGACCAACGGTTAAGCCGATCGTAAGATCCAGCGGATCTCCAACGGCGAATCCTGGTCATGCGCCCGGGTTGGTGAAAGGCAGCTCGACCGGAGCGCCGAACGGCACTGGCCACCCAGGAGCTCATGGGCAATTTGCCCGGAGCCCAAAGCCAGCTTACCCGCTCCAGGCAATGCAGATGCATATTACTGGGAGCGTACGTGTGGCGATAACGGTGGTGAACGGCAGGATTACAGGAGCTTCTGGTATCGCTGGACCTCCAATGCTCGCCAGCTACGCCGCCCGATTTGTTCGAGAGAACTGGGAGGCTTCGCCCGGTCAGAATGGAACTTTCACTTTGCCGATCAGCTTTGAGATGCGGTAGCTGGCGATTGTAAGCTCTTTCTCATACATCGAGAAAGCTGACTGACTCGCGGCATTCCGCTTAGAGCAAGGAGCACAGCTTTCTCAGTGTAGGCCGAGCTAACTATCGATATGGCAACTTTTGAGTTAAATCTTCAAAACTTCTTGACGGTTTTTGCAGAAGGTACAAAGCCACTTTGGCGCAAGGTAACTTCACAGGGGTTACGAGCGGTAATATATATCAGGTGAGGCGTGGGACAATGGGGTCTATCATCACGCAAACTGACTTTGTCGTTAATAGGGATACCTTACGATACCTACATTCCTTTTAACTAAGAGCTAGCTGCTCGTGAAAACGGCTATGCCGGTACTATTAACCTCAATTGAGCACCGAAAGAATGGCTGCGACGCTACGATCAATTCATTATCCAGCGTGTTAGAAGAGCAAAACGCCCAACCAGCGGTTTAGTGCCAGCGACAACATCATCATTACGGCTACCATTCCTATAATCCTTTCGGCGAAGATTAATTCCAACGTACAATCGCTTCGCGAGTTTGGGGTCATGGCGAACGGATGTGATCAGCCACACATTTCGCAATGTCGGCGGCCTAACTATTCAATTATCACAGGATTGTTAGATCGACGACAGTTTTCTTTATGGTGAAGCGACGCGACTCAGAACGTTTCCAACTCTGAAAACAGATTAGCTTCGCAAGAGTCTCTCGATCGGACTTTGCCTTAACTGCCAGGTCAATATCTTCAACCCGTTCACTGACCAGGATATCGCAGGCAATGCTAACCCGGCTTTTTATCCGAATATCAGAACTCAGCAGATTGAGGATAACTACACGACCTTGCTGCAGTGGGCGATTAAAGTTTATGAATTACCAGTGGGCCGATTTCGGTAGCCTGAGAGCTTGAATATAGATCAGAAGAATTGCATAACTAGAACCATGTTAATAGCCGGGACAATAATATAACATCGGCCGACTTTCCAGGAACTCTCTTGAGTGCCAAGGTTGGATGAAAAGCGTCTATGGAGAATTGGACATTCCTTTCCTAGGTGGCAAATGGTCGTGGCTCGGCGCCGGGGCGCTTGATTTTGCGTTTAGCTATCGTGACGACGACTACGCCACATTCGGTGACGCAGGTAAACCGAAGTTTTCCTTGCGTTAAGGGCGCCCCCGGAAGACCTAACCTTCGGCCTCTCGTATTCCGATCGCTTCGTTGCGCCGACCTCAGGGCATGTTTTTCGGTACGCCTCTGCAATTTGAAGCCGGAGTTGCAGACCCCAAAACCTACTTCTACTTTTCGATAGAGAAGGATTCTAGTTTGTTGACCTTGCTGCAAGGTCTTGGAAGGCCGCTGCAGCAACTTCTTCGATAGCCGCGGTCGCTGTTGCACCTCCTTTTCTGTTCGATGGCCCCAGAATGCTGGAAGCAATAACAGACGATCCGTCCAGATTATTGCCGCTTCCGGCATTTATCCAGACATGCGCCAGGCCAAGTTTTGGGGCGAGCGGGCAAACAGGAGCCGGGGGTCCACCTTGATCAAAGGATCTGAGTCACGCGGTCCCGTTAGGGAGCAGAAGTTTTAGGAAGCAGCTTACCGTTGGGGTCAGGAAGAAGGTCGCGTCGTCCTTTCGGGAACGATCGATCAAAAGTCAGGGGCAAAGTGTGTAGATATTTTTTGCCGTGCTGGAGCCCCTGGCATAGTGTTCGTTGTGAATCTGCAGTTCTCGACTGCTAGGATCATCAACATGGAATCGCTATTCGATAGAGCCAACCCGCATTTGCGCGACATTGTCAGCTACGTACCTGGTAAACCGGTCGAAGACGTTGCGCGCGAGCTTGGCATTGAGCCGGACCAGATCGTGAAACTAGCTTCGAACGAGAATCCTATCGGGCCTTCACCGAAGGCTGTGGCAGCCATGCAGAATGCACTCGAACGAGCGCACTTTTACCCGGACGGCGGGGGATATCATCTTCGAAAAGCGATTGCCGAAAGATTCGGGTTGACCCTGGAAAACGTCATACTAGGGAACGGTTCAAACGAGATCATAGAATTTATTGGTCACGCGTTCTTGCGACCGGGTGATCACATCATCACTGCTTCTCACGCCTTTTTAGTTTACCGCTTGATGGCGAAGCTTTTTGGAGCGGAGACAGTCGAAGTGCCGGATCCGGCATTTACGCACGACCTTGATGCGATGTTTGATGCGATCGGGCCTGCGACGAAGCAAATCTATATCGCTAATCCAAATAATCCGACCGGGACTATGGTTAGTGAGATGCAGTTAGATCACTTTATTGAACGCGTGCCTGACAACATTGTGATAGTCCTGGACGAGGCTTATTATGAGTTTGTTGCTGAGCCGCCAAATACCCTGAAATATCTGAAAGATCACGGGAATGTTGTTCTATTAAGGACATTCTCGAAGATACAAGGATTGGCTAGTTTGCGGATCGGCTACGGTCTGGCTCATCCCGAGTTGATAAAATTACTTCAGAAAACCAGGCAACCATTCAATGCGAATGCAATCGCACAAGCCGGGGCACTAGCTGGGCTTCAGGACGAAGAGCATCAAGCCAAAACGAAGAAGATGGTTTTGACTGGGCGCGCTTTTCTGGAACAAGCGTTTTCGGAACGCCATATCGAATACGTGCCCAGCGTCGCCAATTTCATTCTGATAAAGGTAGGTGACGGAAAGAAAGTTTTTCAAAACCTGCTCAGACGCGGCATGATCGTTCGAGCAATGGACGAGTATAAGTTGTCGGAATGGATCCGAGTAACCATAGGTACGCCGGAGC
Organism: Verrucomicrobiota bacterium; assembly: GCA_019241095.1. GTDB lineage: Bacteria > Verrucomicrobiota > Verrucomicrobiia > Chthoniobacterales > JAFAMB01 > JAFAXJ01. The sequence continues at coordinate 16,160 of JAFAXJ010000575.1, forward strand.
AGAATGAAAAGTTTCTAAAGGAATTCGATGCTATCAGGCATGAATAGAAACTGCGCCGATCTTCAGAGACTGTGGCACAGAAGTCGGTGATCGAAAACTGGGACAGCTTACTTTGAGCTTGCGACTAAACGTGAGGCGTAAGCCAAAGGTGAGGTCGCATTTTGAAAGAGACCGCCATTGCTGGTCCTCGCAGAGGTCGAGCCTATCTGTGCCTTGTTTGCGGTTATCGCATCCGGAGGTCTTGACCTTACTTGCACCCCCTTCGGCCGTTAAAGAGGGCTCTAATCATCGGTCGGGTCAACATAAGCAGGAAACGCAAAATTGCGGCGAAAACTTTCCCACTCTGCGTAGTACAACCGACAACGATTCTTCAAAAACTTGACGATTTTTCCGGCTATTATTAGAAATGTGTTTTGTGGCTGCCGGATTCAAGGGTGAGCCGGATCAATTGCCGTTCTGTGAAGGAGGTCAGCGACAGTTCGGTGCGCTGTCTCAACTGACCTGAAATCGAAACGGTCAACTGAGCAATCAACTACCAGTCAGGAGTGAAAACATAGTATGCTAGTTATAAGCTGGAGCTATCGGCTGCTAATGGCTGCCGCGATTTTATGTATTCTGACCGAAACAGTCCGGCCCCAGCAAAGTTCTACGGCCCCGAGTGCGGCAAATTTGTCTTCCCAGGTTCCGAGTCAGAGCGAAAATACGACACTTCAGCAGATAACTGTGACGGGATACATCACCCCGAGGATCGGAGAAGGTCCAATGCCTGTTACGACTCTTGACCAAGACTTTTTTTCGAAACAAGGGAATCAGACGCTGAACGATGTTTTGAACCGTTTGCCTAACGCCTTCAGTCAACAAAATCAGATTACCTTTGTGGGGCAATCAACCTCGCCCGCGTCCTCGGCGCTCGGTTTGCGAGGTCTTACTGCCAACAGCACGCTCGTTCTTGTTGACGGCTATCGGTTTCCTTTTTATCCGTTCCCAATTAACTCCACGGAAACCTTTGTTGATCTCAATTCGATTCCCTTGGCTGCCGTGGACCGGATAGAAATCCTGAAAGATAACGGCTCGGCGACTTACGGAGCGGATGCTGTTGCGGGCGTTATCAACCTGGTGACGAAAGACAGCTATAATGGAGTCGACATTTACAATTATTACGGGATTAGTCAGCGAGGTGATTTTGAAGTTTATCACGGTTCTCTGACCGCGGGCCTTTCGGACAAATTATTGAATGGAAACTTCAACATAGTCACCACCTTCGACTATTATGACCAGTCGCCTATTCACTCGCTTGACCGTTGGTACTCCTATGGAGATCGAAGCAAACTTTCACCGAACTATCCTGATCAGCCGGTCGCGATATTTCCAGCTCAAGGCAGTTTTACAGGGGTCACCAGCGGTAACACTTACCAGGTCAAACGCGGAACAACTGGATCGGCTATCACGGCAAATGATTTCATCATCAACGGTGAAACTTTCAACACCTACATTCCTTTGAATGAAGAGTTAGCAGCTCGCGAAAACCGCTATGGAGGTACGGTCAACCTTAATTGGTCTCCTATTGAGTGGCTGCGCCTTTATGATAAGTTTATCATTCAGCGAGTAGAAGAAAACAGTGAGACGCCAAACCAGGGTTTCAGCTCATTTGATAATATCATCATTCCCGCAAGCAACCCCTATAATCCTTTCGGAGAAGATCTGGTCCCGCAGGGACAATCGTTGCGGGAACTTGGCCCGTGGCAAACGGATGTTATCAGTCGAACATTCCGCAACTTAGGCGGCCTGACGCTGCAATTTCCGAATGATTCGTATGTAGACGCGAGCTTTCTTTATGGAGAAAGCGATGCAACGTGGACAGTCTCGAACTCGACCAAGAGAGATGCCTTGCAAGCAGCCCTTAGCGGAACTTTGCCTCAGTTGCCCGGTCAATACTTCAATCCCTTTACCGATCAAGACGTTGCAGGCCATCCTAATGCGAAATTCTATCCCTATATCCGAACTCAACAGGTTCAGGACAGCCGTACAGGTTTGCTCCAATGGACTCTCAAAGGGGGAGGGACTGTTTACGAATTGCCAAGCGGCCCGATGAGCATAGCCGGCGGACTTGAGTATCGATCCGAAGAGTTGATTAACTCCAATGATGTTAACAGCCGCAATAACAATGTCACATCACCCAATTTCGCCGGAGCTCTACTGAGCGCCAGGCGCTATGTGCGAAGCGTTTACGGCCAACTCGATGTGCCTCTTTTCGGCGGCCGCTGGTCTTGGCCCGGGGCGAGAGCGCTAGATTTTACATTCAGTTATCGTTACGACGACTACTCCACTTTTGGCGATGCAGGAAAGCCGAAATTTTCTTTGCGTTACAAGCCGTTTGACGATTTAACGTTCCGTTTGTCCTATTCTGAGGGTTTTGTTGCGCCAACATTGGGAGAATTGTTTGGTACCCCTATTCAATCGCAAAGCACAGTTACCGACCCAAAAACCGGTTCTCTTGCCAACGTAGTTGTCGTGAACGGGGGCAATCCTAACCTCAAGCCAGAAACCGCGTACGACTATTACGCCGAAATGGTGTGGACTCCTGGTTCAAAAGATGAAAACAGTTGGTGGCATTGGGCCAAAGGCTTTACTGGGTATATAGATTGGTACCAGATCAATCTGCGGAATTTTATCGGCGCACTCGATGCACAGACAGTCGTTTCGGCTGAAGATGCTTTGCCCGGAGCAGTCATAAGGGGCCCAGACGGAAGAATCGTACGTGTTAATGCAAATTATCAAAACCTCGGAGCTGACCTGACCGAGGGTATAGAGTTTGGGGCCAGCTATGTCTCGAAGGAATACAACTGGGGAAAACTAGATTTAGAATGCAATGCTGCTTACATTTACAATTTCGCGGCGAACCGGATAACGCGTTTAGGTCCTAACCGAGCGGGTTATCTGGTTTTGCAGTATGCTGATTCGTTTGGTCTTCCAGACTTTAAACTGGTCTCAACTTTGTTTTACTCCAAACACGTTTTCGGCTCCGACAATTTTCGTACCGGATTTACTATCAACTATGTGGACAGTGAGCAGGATAGCTTGTCGACGCTCGGAGGATCGCAACCGGTTGCCGCATCAGGTCTTTTTCCTGTAGGAACTTCTTATGTTCATCAAGTGGGTAGCTGGACAACGGTCGATTGGCAGATCTCGTACACTTTCGGCGCTCCGGAGGAGGTAACGCCCGAGATGCCGTATCCCGGCTATACCAAAGACGGTAAAATCG
>JAFAXJ010000599.1 GCA_019241095.1 Verrucomicrobiota bacterium
AAGAGTCAAATCGGAAAGCGAGGTTCTCCAGGAAAAACGGGCTGCCGCCAATGGGGAAAGCGATCAGCGCGGCAAGAAGAGGGGGCGCGATGGTGAATCTCCGTGAGATAAGAACAGCATTGTACGAAAGCAGTCCAAGCGCGGCGAGCTGAGGCAGAGGAGAAAGGTCCATCATGGGGGTGCCGAGGTTTAGTGCTCGCATCGATAGCTCAGTGAACGGGCGGCCTTCTCCGCTCCAGCCAAATGCGCCATCCAGGAGTCGCCTCCAGTCTTCAAGGTGATACCGGTCGGCCATTATTACTGGCAGCAAGACCAGTCCTAATAATGTTAAGGAGATTGCGAAGGTTAGGATTTCGTCTGTTTTAGCAAAAAAACGGAATTGTGCAGTGTTCGATGATTTGTCCGGCGCTTGGAGTGAAGAAGTCTCCGGCATATCTTTGTGTCAACAAAAGTCTACAAGCTAGTTTAAGAATTCCCAAACTCACTTTGAGATTCTTCCTTATAAAACTAAAATTGCAGGTTGGCCGCTAGGACCCCTGATTGCGAATTATGCAAAATCCGGCTTGGATTTTTTTAGAATGCAGGCTAAGCCCCGATAAGTCTCTTATACGATGTCTCGGCCCTTTAGACGTACTTTTCGAAGCATGGCGTTCCAAAGGGTATGAGTAATATTTCTGACCCCGGCCGCGTTCTGCAATCGCGAAAACTCGTTCTTTTGCCTCGAGCTCTTGAGACTGCAATCCGCAATAAGATATAGAATCATGCCTGTCCAAGTTTCTTCAACCCGTGTAAATACCAGACGAGTTTTGAAGACGCCGACCGCCCTCCCGATCCACATGCTGCCTTATCTGCTCTTGCTGCCTTCCTTGGCCATTATTTTACTGATTGAATTTTATCCGTTTCTTACTGGAGTTTCGTACAGCCTTCACAAAGGCTCACTGCTTAGTGCAGGGCCCTTTGTCGGACTCGACAACTATGCGCGTCTTTTCAGGTCCTCCTCGTTCTATAACTCTCTTTGGTTCAGTTTTGTATTCGCATTTTTCAATGTGGCTATCAGTTATATGCTTGGGCTGGCGTTGGCATTATTTCTGAATCTGGAGTTTCCAGGCCGTGGGTTTTGTCGTGTGGCCCTGCTCGTGCCCTGGATTGTTCCGGCAGTAGTCTCTATCGTCAGCTGGAAATGGCTCATCGCTGACCGGGGTGGCATGGTAAATGTAATTCTAAGCTCATTGGGCATTCGACCAATCTATTTTCTAAGTCAAAGCGGTTGGGCGATAGTGGCTGTCATCGCAATCAAGATCTGGCGCAGCTTTCCTTTCATGATGCTGAGTTTGCTTGCACAATTACAGGTCATCGATAGAACTCTGTATGAAGCCGGAAAGATTGATGGTGCGAGTAATAGGCAATTGTTTTGGTATATCACACTGCCTCACCTGAAGAACATTTCCATCATTCAGGCAATCCTGATGGTGATCTGGAGTATCAATGATTTCGAAACGCCATTTCTGCTTACTCAAGGTGGTCCTTCCAATGCAACAGAAAACCTGATTCTGCTTTCTTATCGCTACACTTTTGGACGCAATGACGTGGGGTTAGGCTCTTCCGTGGCGCTCCTCACCCTGGTTCTCTTAATGGTTCTCGCAACCATAATGATGCGCCAGCAACGGAAAACCATTTAAAGAACATCGAGTTTATGAAAGTGAACCGAAAATGGCTTCTCCTTTTCTGCGGATTGATTATCGTTCTGATCGTCGACTTCCCTATCCTGACGGTAGCACTCAACTCATTTCGAACGACTGAGTCGATACTGTCTTCGCACAGCTTTCTGCCAACAGAGCCGACGCTAACGAACTATGTTTATATCAGCGCACGCACCCATTTCTGGACGTTTTTGCTGAACAGCATGATTGTTGCGTTTGCGGCGAGCTTCCTGGGTATTGTCTTGGCGACTCTGGCAGGCTTCGCACTTTCGCGATATCGAGCGTTAATTTTGGGGCCATACAATCAGGCGTTGCTGGTTGTGCAGATGTTTCCGCTGATCCTGGCAATTATCCCGCTCTTTATACTCTTTCGTAGATTGAATATGGTAAATAATTTTGTCCCAGTCATTCTCGTCTATACGGTTACTCAGTTGCCGTTTGCGACCTGGATGCTACGCTCTTATTTCGATAGCATTCCTCGGGAGTTGGATGAAGCTGCCAGAATTGACGGCTGTACGCCGTTACGAGGGTTGGTGCAGATTATTCTCCCGTTGGCCCTACCCGGAATTGTTGCGGTCGCGATATTCTCATTTCTATTTTCTTATAACGAATTCTTTATTTCCAGCGTGTTCCTGCGAGACGAGAATCGAATGACGGTTCCGGTCGGGATTCAAAGTTTCATGCAGCAGTACTCGACCGATTGGGGGAGCCTCATGGCTGCCGCGACGCTGGGAATGGTGCCGACGCTAATCCTTTTCTTTTTCATCCAGAAATACATGATGGCTGGCGCTACGGCTGGAGCCGTCAAAGGTTAAACAACAAGATTATGGCCGGACAAATAGAAATGCAGACCCCGACCCAACCCTCAATGGCCAAGCGTATCAGGGTAGGGATAGTGGGGTGCGGAGAAGTAACCCAGATTATGCATTGGCCCAGCCTCTATCAATTGTCAGGGCTCTTCGATGTAACTGCTCTTTGCGAGGTCAGCCAGTCCGTCTTGGAAGTACTGGGCGAATACTGGAATATTAAACAACTGTGGACAGATCACAAACAGCTAGTTGCATCCAATGAGGTAGACGCTGTCCTGGTCGCAACTCCAAATGCGTTTCATGCGGAAGTCACCTTGGATGCTATAGCGGCCGGAAAACATGTCCTTGTGGAAAAACCGATGTGTGTTACGCGACGCGAAGCGGAACAGATCGTTGCTGCTCAGAAAAGCAGGCAGGTGGTAGTCCAAGTGGGTTATATGCGGCGCTATGCACCGGCCTTTCTTGAAGGGTGTGATGCTGTCAAACAATTGAAAGAAATCAAATTCGCTCGCGTACGCGATTTTCTAGGCTCAAATTCGTTGATTATCGAGCCAACTTCACGGGTAGTCCGTGATGAGCAAATACCGGAATCGGTGAAACGGGCAGCGAAGATTCGTGAAGATAGTTTGGTAGATGAAGCTCTTGGAGGCAAATCAACCCCGGACATCAGGCGAGCTTACACGCTGATGTTAGGGCTTAGCAGCCATGATCTCTCTGCAATGCGCGAATTGCTCGGGATGCCTAGCAGAGTACTTTTCGCGGCTCAGCGCGGGAATGGCCATTATGTAGCGGCAGCTTTCGACTATGGCGCTTTCGTCTGTCAGTTCGAGACCGGCATTGATAAGATCCCGCGCTTCGATGCGCACCTGGAGGTGTACGGCATCGATAGGGTAGTTCGTATTCAGTATGACACGCCATACGTGAGGAACTCGCCTATCAGGCTCGTTGTGACAGAAGACAATGGCCGTGGCGGAGTGAATAAGATCGATTCCCACACGGCCTGGGGCGATCCGTTCGTTGCAGAGTGGAAATCATTCTATCAAAACATCTCTAGTCATAAAGCGCCCAAAACAGATCCCGTCGACTTCGTCCACGATCTCGAACTTTTTGCAGAAATGGCGCGGTTAATGCACTGATTTTCGATCCATAATAGGATATGAAACAGCATCAACTTGGAGCACAGCTTTACACTGTGCGGGATTATTTGCACGATCTGCCAGCGTTTAAGCGCAGCTTAGAAAGGTTAAAAGCTATCGGCTACGAAGCCGTTGAGCTGATACATTCTGATAAGGTTAGCGACGCGGACATCGCGAAGATGTGTGATGAGGCAGGATTAGCCGTAGCTGCCGCTCATGTGAAAGGGCAGGTCTTAATTGAGCATCCACAGGCGACTGTCGAGAAATTGCAGGCCGTTCGGTCCAAGATTGCGGTTTATCCTTTCCCGTCCGGAGTTGATTTCAGCTCTCGTTCCCAGGTCGAGCAGCTGGGCCGCCAACTTGAGCAAAGCGCTGGTGTGCTGAAAGCCGCTGGACTGACATTAGCTTATCATAACCATGCCGTAGAGTTTTCTCGTGTTGAGGGAGAGCTCGTCTATGAAATTATACGCCGGACCGCGCCGGCTTTAAGTTTTGAACTGGACCCTTACTGGGTTCAGTATGCTGGAATGAGTCCTGAACGCTGGATCGAAGAACTTGATGGTAAACTGATTAGTTTGCACCTGAAAGATTTTGGTGTGTCTCACAAGCATGGAGAACAGCCTATTATGTCTGAGGTCGGTGCTGGTAATCTGGGCTTTGAGCATCTAGTGCCTCAATCTGAAAAGATTGGATGCCAATGGTTCATCGTGGAACAGGACGTAACGCCAGGTAATCCATTCGATTCACTTGAGCGAAGCTTTCAATTTGTACGTAGCCGCCTGCTCGAGCCCGCCTGATCTTCACGCCCATCATTCGGGTCAAACACAACCAAACTTCAGCGGTAACCTGGTGGCCTGTTTAGAGCCTTGCTTTCCAGTGTGTTGAAGCAAACGATCAATCTTTGTGCTCAGCTTGAAAGTCGGCCAATCGTAATCTGTTTCGGAAACGGCGGAACCAGAATCGACTTCGAAATCTCTCCGCTCGGAAGGAAAAAGCGGAGCTGACCTTTGCGATCACAGATCCAAACTTCTTTTGCGCCAGCTTCAAAGTAGAGTTCACGTTTGTGTTCCAGCTCGCTCAAAGAACTAGTGGGCGAGGATATTTCAATGCAGATTGGGGGCGCCTGATTTAAAGGTAAGTTTTTATTTGCGTTGAGGGCATGTTCTTGCTCCTCGGTTAACCAGACCACATCTGCAACCTTCGTTCCATCAGAGGTTTCAATAGCCTGTTTCTGAACGGATCCTTCTGACCCAAGGTGTCCGTCCAAGAGGTTGCTGATTTTTAAAGCCTGTTTCCGATGCAAAAAATCGGGTTGAGGGCTCATAATCAGCCGGCCTACAGCGTCAGTTTCGATGCGCTCTGGTCTGTTCACCATTTCCGGATCCATCGCAATGGCAAGCCAACGTTGAGCAGCAGACGAACGCTGTAGGATCTCAGTCATCGTCGAGCAAGTTAGTTCCCGTTCTGACTAACTGATAAGCTTTTTACCAAGAGTTATGTCGGCTTTAAGCACGCGTGAAACGGGGCAGCCAGCTTTCGCCTGATCAGCGATTTCTTCGAATTTAGCTTCGTCGATGCCAGGTACTCGCGCGCTCACATCCAGGTGAATGGTTGTGATAGTCCAGTCGCCGTCCACTTGATCGAACGTCAGTGTCGCCTGGGTTGACAATTCATCAGGAGTGAACCCTGCTCTACCAAGAAATGCTGAGAGCGCCATTGTGAAACAACCTGCGTGAGCGGCTGCAATCAATTCTTCAGGGTTTGTGCCGATGCCGTTTTCGAATCGGGTCGTAAACGAATATTGTGTCTTGTTCAGCACACCACTCTGAGCCGAGAGGGTGCCCTTGCCTTGTTTGAGATCGCCATGCCAAACTGCGGATGCCGTACGTTTCATAAATTTGATTTGGGGTCTTCAGGGAGCTTAGAAGCATTTGCCAGCATAGCAACCAATCTGATTCAATGCGTAAGTGCAATCCTTTGTGCTATTTTGGACAGATGGCTTGCGAATCCGCACAACGGCAGTGAAAGAGACAAAGAATAAAATTAGGGAATTGGGTCCTGTGCGTGGTGAGTGCTGGGACCGATTTGATCGACTTCAGCGCAATTTGCGACCGTTCTTGCGAGGCAAGCCGAAACGTGCACCGATCGAGCGTTTTCGTTCCTACACGGACCTTGAGTATGACCGAAGCAACGCGCCCCCCGGAAGGTAGCGACCTGCTGAAACTGTGCAAGGAGCTAAACAGACTCGGTGCAGACTATGTCGTAATAGGCGGGTTGGCTATGAACCAGCTTGGGCTGGTCAGGGTTACAGAAGACATTGATCTGTTGATCGAAGAATCGCCGGAAAATCAGCTGCGCGTGCGCGAAGCGCTCAGGATTTTGCCAGAACGTGCAATCGACGAACTCAGGGCCGATGAGGACTTGCGAGAATGGGTAGTCGTTCGTGTGAATGACGATATAACGGTCGATCTGATGACTTCTGCGTGCGGAGTTGATTATGCAGAGGCGAAAGGTGATTGCGTAATTGAGACCATTCGCGGAGTTCGAGTTCCTTTTGCGAGTCGCGATCTGATGATAAAGCTTAAACAGGGAACCCGCGAAAAGGATCGAATCGATCTGCAATTTCTTCTTCGTCAAAGCGAAGATCAGCGTTAGCTGCCGTCGCGGGTGTTCGCAGCGCTACCGATTCCTCATTTTGACGCGCCGCCGGTTCCCCCGCACGTTCTTCGATAAATCCAGCAATGGTTGCCGAATCAAAAATGAAAGGAAATACGAGCCCAAATAAACCAGCCTTTGAAGCCTTCGCTGTGCGCGAGGGAAGAAATAAGAAACCGTTTTTCACAAAAATCGGCGCCCCCTGGACGATAAAATCCGGGAACGGATTTAAGTGGCTCCTCCTAGGCGGTTCGGCAGGATCTTGTCCAAGGCAAAACGAGGCCAGCACAGAGCACACCTTTGAAATTGGCAGGCGCATTTGGAGCACTATGTGGAAAAATGGGACAAGAAAGGAGGCTCCCACAGCTTTACATAGGGTTTGGTATGCAAAATTTTCTGTTGAAAATTCCTCGCCATCTCGATTGCCCGGATTACCTGCCTTGCTGGGTTTGGTCTTCTGCTTGACGTTTATTGCACGGCCAGAAACCGCGAGAGCATGCCAGGGCGACGAATCTTCTCCGGGACTCTGCAGTAAAGCTCCATTTACCCGGAAAGTGAAGAGTCTCCTGAGCGCGCTAACGCTCGATGAGAAGCTTTCACTTGTATACGGAAGCTCAGACCCGGCATCGGTGGGGAATGTTGGGTATCTTCCTGGTGTTCCTAGACTCGGTATTCCATCCCGGCGTGATGCAGATGCTCTGGGAATCGAGGTGATTGCTGATGCAACAGCTCTCCCGGCGCGTTTGGGCCTCGGCGCCACTTTTGATCGCGCGGCGGTCCATGCTGCTGGCGAACTAATTGGTAACGAGGGGAGGGCTCTGGGGGTTGATCTGGTCTATGGGCCACAGGTCGACCTGGCACGCCTTCCTAACTGGATTCGCAATAATACGACCTTTGGAGAGGATCCATTTCTGAGCGGCCAACTGGCGATCGAAGAAGTTTCCGGAATCCAGGATAAAGGTTTGATGTCCGAGGTGAAGCATTTCGCTATCTACAATGGTCAAGCCGGCGTAACCCTAGGAAATCCAGAGGCTCCGACGCTTCCCACTATCATCGATGACCAAACTGCGCACGAGCTTTACTTAAAAGCTTACGAATATCCTTTGAGTCACGCCATGCCTTCTTCAATCATGGCCTCGTACCAGGGCTTTCGAATCGTTCCACTACAATCGTGTGCTACCTGGGCTACTGACAACCCACTCACGCTGACAACCATTCTTCGTAGCCAATGGGGATTCACAGGATTCGTGCTCTCAGATTACGGCGCCACTCATGACGTGCACGCTTTGCTGACAGGTCTAGATCAGGAATTCCCTGGCACGGCACTCGGTGAACAGCTACAATCCTTCTTTGCACACCATCTCAAAGCTTTAGTTGATCCCACTTCACCGTTTTATGATCGGCTGTACGCGTTGCGATTAGACGCGGCAGTCGCCTATGTGCTTTATGCCTATCAGCGTTTTGGGCTGCTCGACGGCGCTTCTGCTGAAGGTCCGATCGCTAATTACGTTCCGCATTCACGGCCGAATATGAGCCAGATCAGGGATGCAAATGCTGCTGTTACCGAACAGTTATCCGAGAAGGCCGCCGTGTTGCTTAAGAATGAGGGCAATATTTTGCCCTTAAAGGCATCCGATTTGTCAGAGGTGGCAATCATTGGTCCGACTGGCCGGCAGGTAATGGTTTATGGTGGCCAGGGCGAGCGCGCCCGAGGCTTTCCGGATCGCGATGCGATCAGCCCGCTGCAGATTTTGCAAGCCCTTTCGCCCAAAGGCTCACATTTTGTATACGTGGCAGGAATTGACTGGATCGGATCAGTAGTACCCGCAGAGAACCTATCGTCTGGTTTGAGCCGGATGGACAACACCAGCGGCACGACGAGAGTTGATCGGACATTGGACTACGGAACTTCAAGCTCCGACAACCTTAAGCCGGGAGTTAAGTACACCTGGACTGGAAAGCTGATTGTTCCGACAGCTGATATGTATTATCTCTGGATTCAACGAAGCTGGTTGGATCCTCGTTTTGGCCGGCAGGCGTCCGTGACGCTCCAGATTGACGGAGTTAGGCAATCCTTATTCAGCCCGGCAGTGCCGACCAGCACTTACCCCGAGGGTATTGTTCCGGCTCACGGGACAAATGAAGGCGTCGCTCTCAATCTTGATGCAGGCTCTCACACTCTTGCAATCACGGCCGCAGTTCCTGTGAACGGAGCTGCGCCAATTAATCTGACCGTACCCGTGCCGGTCACTCAGCCAATCACGTTTCGATTTGCCTGGTCGCGCCTTACGGATTCGATCCATGCAGCGGTGGCTGCGGCGAAGTCATCGAAGATTGCCATTGTGTTCGCGGACGACAATGGCGAGGCAGATGCTGATCTGGTCAACTCGCTTGCGCCAAACCAAGACAGGTTGATTGAAGCTGTGGCTAAGGAGAACCCGAATACGATCATAGTATTGAGCACGGGAAATCCAGTGCTGATGCCGTGGCTTCACGATGTGAAAGCAGTATTGGAGATGTGGTATCCCGGTCAGGAAGGCGGAACCTCTATAGCGAAACTACTTTTGGGAGAGGTGAATCCAGGCGGCCGATTACCAATCTCTTGGCCTGCTAACGGAGATCAAACGCCGTTTGCCGGACACCCGGAACGAATTAACGGTGACGGGAAAGGAGTCCCGTTCTCGGAGGGTATTTACAT
>JAFAXJ010000602.1 GCA_019241095.1 Verrucomicrobiota bacterium
CACGCACCGCAGAACTCGATTCCGTGGCTGCCGGAAACGCCTTTGCCAAGGGTGAAGGAGGCATGAGTACAAACTGGTTTGGTTTTGCCGCGCTTTGCGAAACCGCTGTGGAAAGCGTAGTTCGTGGCAAGGTCAATGTTGTGCCTCTGCCGGTCGAACCGGCCGGCGTGGCAAGCGCATCGCTTAATGTGTATTGGATGCTCGGAATTGCATCGGGAAGTCGCCAGAAAGAGATCGCTTTCGATTTTCTGAGTTATTGCGCTAACCCGGCTAGTGATCGCCTACTCACGTTGGAAGGGGCAATCGGATGCCGAAAGTCTACCTGGCGCGATCCGGAGGTCAATTCTCGCATTCCGTTCTTCAAAGAGCTCGAGAAACTTCATCAATTTGCCCGCGAGCTGCCGAGATTACCTCATTTTCCGAAGATCGCCTCGTTAATCGACCGACTGGTCTGTTCCGTCCGAGATTCTCAAGATGCAATCCCGGAACTGTTATCCCATTCCCAGCAGGAGTCCGCAATGCTGGGCTTTTGACTGCTGGTTAGAATAAACTTTCAAACGAAATAGCTTAGCAGCCAACTATATCGAAACCTAAGACCGTCATAGCCCTCAACCGAAACCCAGCTCCTATGAGCTTAAAGATAGTCCCTGAAAACATGTTAAATACACTGTTTAGTTCGTGGAACGTTTCCCCTACCCTTCCCGACGCTCTAGCGAGGCTCGGAAATGAGACGTGGCGATCCCGCGTAATAACCGCATGCGGTGTGTTAAGCTTTAGCGCAGCTACCCTTCTGCTGACGTCGACAATAAATGCCAAAGATATTACCCTTGGAGCTGTACAGATGGTGGCGGAACACGAATGGTTCCGCACAATTGAGCTAGGCATGAAGGCGGCTGCCGAGAAAGAGGGCGCAAAAGTGCTCGTCGGCAACGCTCGAGGCCAAGTCGATACCGAAGCTCAATTAGTCGATAATTTCGTCGGACGCGGAGTGGATGCCGTTATCATCAGCGCATTAAATCCGAGCAGCTCGGTTCCGGCTTTGAAGCGGGCCGTTGATGACGGCGTGAAACTAATCAATTACAATACCACGATCGACTCACCGATCATGACAACATTTGTAGGAGTCGATAATTCGGAGCTCGGAGCCCAAATGGGTCGTTACGTTGCCGATTACGTGAAGAACAAAATGGGCGGCACAGCCAAAATCGCGCTGATTGAGATCCAGAAATATGAGGCAGGGCGCCAGAGGCGGGATGGCTTTGTAAAAGAAATATCCCAAGTACCAGGCATATCAATTGTGGCCGAGCAGGAAGGCGAGTTGCCGGACCCGGCCGCGAATGTAGTTGAGACGATCTTGCAAGGTCATCCGGAGACTCAACTACTCTGGGCGGCTAACGAGGGAGGATTAGTAGGTGCGATTACCGGAGCAAAACCGAGCGCCGGTAAAGTCAAAATCTTTGGAACAGATATGAGTTTGCAGGTCGCGAATGCGTTGCTTAATCCTGGTAGCGGGTTACTAGCAGTATCTACCCAGGATCCTTACACGATAGGTTACACCTCGGCCGAGCTGGCGATAGCCAAAGTGAAGGGGGAAAAAACTCCTGCCAAGGTGCTTGTGCCCTTGCAGATGTTTACGGCAGATAATCCTGATGCGGTCAGAGCATATATAGCAAAGTACCAGGCCTTGGCTCACTGAGCAGCTTGCTAAAAAATCGGGATCTTCCGTCAAGTGCAGCAAGCCGATACAGCTCCGCTGTCCAATACAGCTCCGCTTTTAGCGATGCAGGGAATCAGCAAAAGCTTCCCCGGAGTGCGGGCACTCGAGCATGTGGATTTTGAGCTGAACCCGGCAGAAATCCACGCATTGATCGGTAAGAATGGCGCGGGTAAAAGCACTCTGATCAGAATTTTAGGCGGAATCTACCGACCGGATCGTGGACGGATTCTTATTAACGGACAAGAGGTTGAGTTATCTGGGCCAAACGCGGCCATCAGTCTCGGAATCGCTATTGTACACCAGGAACTCAGCCTTGTTCCTGGGCTAAGTGTTGCTGAGAACATCTTCCTTGGACGTTGGCGGTTGGGGATGCAAGGCTGGAAGATCCCCTGGCTTCGACTACATCGCCAAGCAAACGAAGTACTCACTCGGCTTACCACAGAGATCGATCTTAGGCAGCGAGTGTCGGAACTGAGCGTAGCGCAACAGCAAATAATAGAAATCGCTAAGGCTCTTTCGCGTGAGCCGCGCCTTTTGATCATGGACGAGCCCACCTCGTCTCTGTCGCTTATCGACGCTGACCGTTTGCTAGCCATTGTGACGAGCTTGCCGAAGGCCGGAGTAGCTATCATCTATATCTCGCATCGGCTCGGTGAGGTCGAAAAGATTGCTGACCGGATAACAGTTCTGCGCGACGGGCGGACCGTTAATACGTCCATAGCTAGGAACGTTGATCGATCGGGTATCGTTCGACTTATGCTTGGCGAGGAGCTGAGTCGCGCTCATGCCAGAGCGCCTGCAGAAGCCGCTAGACGCATCGTGTTATCGGTTCGCCATCTCTCACAACAGGGGACCTTGACCGACATATCGTTTGATCTTCACGAAGGCGAGATTCTCGGAATTGCTGGTCTGGTTGGAGCAGGTCGGAGCGAGTTGGTTCGGGCCATCATCGGGCGTGACCGGATCGATCATGGTGAGATCTTTGTTGACGGACAGAAAGTTAAGAGACCAACTCCTTCTCGAATGCGCTGTTTGGGGATTGGTTTGACCCCGGAGGACAGAAAGCGGCAAGGAATCGTCTTGGGATTGTCCGTTCAAGGGAATTTAGTGCTCACGGTTCTGCAGCGCCTGACGAGAGGTTTCTTGGTACAACATCGGACTGAAAAAATGTTAGTTGAACGTATAATCAATGAACTGCAAATCAAGGTCTCAAATCCGAGCGTTCCGGTCCGAACACTTTCAGGTGGAAACCAACAAAAGGTAGTCATTGGCAAGTGGCTGGCGCGCTCACCTCGAGTGCTGATTCTTGATGAACCTACACGTGGTGTCGACGTTCACGCCAAAGCGCAAATATTGGCTATACTGGACGAGTTAGCAGCAAGCGGTGTCAGTGTTATCTTTATCTCGTCGGAATTGGAGGAGGTTGTAGCTGTCTCTCACCGAATACTAACTATGTCCAAAGGCAGAATTGCGGGAGAGATGGCTAGCCATCGGACCTCTATGGAAGAGATCATGCTCTCCGCTTCAGGATTCTGATGAAGTCGCAAATGGATAGTGTCGTCAAACAGGTTGCGGCAAAGACAAAGCCGAAATTATACCTTGATTCAGTTAGTCGAAGTATTCTCTTTTTGCTGGTTGCCTACGCGCTCATGTGTTTTTTTCTGAGCCTGATTGCTCCTAACTTTTTCAGTATTCGCAACGTCACTAACGTTCTGCGTCAGATGTCGATGATCGGCATAATTGGGGTGGGTATGACGATGGTAATCATTTCAGGAGAGATCGATCTCAGCGTCGGTTCCACGGCAGCCTTCTCAGGTGTGCTCTGTGCCTTGATGACTGTGCAATGGAAGATGCCCTTTGCCTTGGCGGCGCTCTTTACTGTTACGATCGCTTGCTGCTGCGGCTTCCTTATTGGGCTATTGCGAGTGGTTGTACGGATCCCAAGCTTTATCACCTCGTTAGCGCTGCTAACCGGTCTCCGCAGCGGGGCCTTCCTTTTAAGCGGCGGTTTTTCTATATCACCATTGCCAAGCTATATCGATTTTTTAGGAAACGGAATGGTTGGGCCGTTTCCTATCCCGGTTGTCCTTATGGGATTCCTCTATGTGGTTGGCTTTATTGTTATGTCTGATACACCGTGGGGGCGCGCAGTGTACGCAGTTGGCGGGAACGAGGAAGCCGCTCGGCTGTCTGGGATAGTAGTACCACAGATCAAATTAGGGGTATTTATCATTACCGCCGCACTGGCTTCGATTGCAGGGCTCATCCTCGCCTCTCGGCTAAACTCCGGTACCCCAACGGTTGCACAAGGCTGGGAACTCGACGTCATTGCGGCCGTTATCATTGGTGGCACCAGTCTTTTTGGCGGAAGCGGGAACGTTTTAGGTACGCTTTTAGGCGCTTTATTTATGGCAACACTGCAAAATGGGATGGTACTGATGGGTTTACCTCCATTTAGCCAAGGTGTTGTCAGTGGAATTGTTATCCTGGCCGCAGTCGTGATGGGGGCTCTGCAGAGCAGAACGGCAAGTTAATCCGCTTCGTCCTGATCGCTACTTTCGGCCCTGCTGGCAAAAATCTTACCTGATCTCAACAAAGCTCGGAAATGACCTTCGGAGTTAATCGACAGCTTCATGATCTCTGTTGAAACAGAACTATTTGTTCTTAGGCGAACAGACGTACGGGCCCGCTAACGTCAGGAAGTGGAAAAATTCCTTTCCGTTCAGCTTGGCCTGCGGCGCTGTCCCCCCAGTCACCGTTCTATCTCCGTTCCAATCCCAACCGGTGAAGAAGAGGGCCACGTAGTGCATCTCCTTCGTCGAGATCTGCTTGGACGCCGAACTTCTGTCGGCGAAATGAAAGTAGAGGTTTGGGGGTACGGAAGCAATGGTCAAATCGCTTCACTTCCGTCAGGCGACAAAGAATTTTCCAGATTCTTGGCTGTACTTCCGAAAAGCTGGAAAGTTCAATGAACGCGAAAAGAATGCATTAAACAACGACCAACATGAAAGTTCTCATAATCGGGGCGGCCGGTATGATCGGTCGAAAGTTTGCTGAAAAGCTGGTTGAGACCGGCACTCTGGCAGGCAATAAAGTAACGCGGCTCACGATGGCCGACGTCATTGCGTCGGCGCCGATCGCAAACTCTCCGTTCGAGATCGATGTAGTGACTGCCGATCTGTCCGTGTCGGAAGCATCGGAGCGTTTGATCGCCACTCAACCGGACATCATCTTTCATCTTGCGGCGATCGTCTCGGGAGAAGCCGAGTCCAACTTCGAAAAGGGTTACCGCATTAACCTCAGCGGCACCAATCACCTTTTCGAAGCGGTTCGCCGTGCTGGCTACAACCCACGGATCGTCTTTACCAGTTCCATCGCGGTGTTTGGCGCCCCCTTTCCCGAGGTGATTGGAGACGATTTTTTTACCACTCCGCTAACTTCCTACGGTACACAGAAGGCGATTTGCGAACTCCTGTTGGCAGATTATACAAGACGCGGATTTTTCGATGGTATCGGGATTCGTCTCCCGACTGTGTGTGTGCGGCCTGGAAAGCCAAATTTGGCGGCATCCGGCTTTTTCTCGAACATCATTCGCGAACCCCTGAAGGGCGAAGAAGCCGTGCTACCAGTTCCGGAAACTTTGCGTCACTGGTTTGCTTCGCCACGCTCGGTCGTGGGCTTTTTATTCCATGCCGCCGAAATCGACGCAACCGCTATCGGTTCACGGCGAAACCTAACGATGCCTGGTCTTTCTGTGACGGTCGGCGAAATGATTGAAAGCCTCAAACGGGTTGCAGGGGCAGATCGGGCAAAACTTATCCGGCGGGAATCCGATCCCGCCATTGTACGTATGGTTGAAGGATGGCCGCGCAGATTTGACGCTTCGCGGGCGCTTGCGCTCGGGTTTGAAGCGGAAACGAACTTTGACGATATTATCCGCGCGCATATCGAGGATGAGCACGGCGGCGCATTGCAAAGCT
>JAFAXJ010000684.1 GCA_019241095.1 Verrucomicrobiota bacterium
TTGGATAAATCCAACCGACTCGTAGATAAAGATAGCACGATCGAGACCTTTCACAGTCCAGAGATAAAGACGCTGGAATTCCACCAAACGACAGTACTCGACAGCTTCTTGGACAAGCCAGCGACCCAAACCGGCTCCTCGAACAGATTTATCGACAAACAGCAACCTGAGCTGCGCCTCTATCTGGCTTCGCTCGATGATGAACACGGAGCCAACAATGGAATTGCTTTTTTTTAACAACCAAGCCTTTGAGCGTTTCGGATCGGGATTAAGGATGAACTCTGCCGCAATTTTTGCGCAATACGCTTCATGAACTTCGTTCAAACCGTAATCCAATACGTTCTGAGTACCATGGATATAAATCAAATGTCCCAGGTCACCCGAAGAAAACTGATGGCATACTGAGACCTCCTTCGTCAACAAAAGGGTCGGCCGCATAGAGTTCACGTCGAAAGATTTTAGTTGTCTGGATTGTTCCGGATTGTGAAGAATGCGTGCAACCGAACACCTGCCTCGTCGCCGCCAGCCCGCAGGTCTGACCCTATCTAAATCATCTTAAGTGATTGATCGAACCGTGCCTCCATCTACCCTTAATGCAGCTCCATTCGTAGCTGACGATAACGGACTGCATAGATAGACCACCATACTCGCGACTTCCTCCGGAGCTGCGAATCGTTTCAGCAGATTTGTGGGACGAGCTTTCTCAAAGAACATTTTCTCAAACTCTTTCGGTGACGTGTTGTTGTCTTTTGCCAGTCGATCCACAAAGTCCTTTACCCCTTCCGAAGCAGTGGGCCCCGGCAAAACAGCATTGACGGTCACGCCAGTGCCAACAGTCGTCTCCGCCAAGCCTCGCGAAATCGCCAACTGAGCTGTTTTCGTCATGCCATAATGGATCATCTCAACCGGAATCTGAACGGCGGATTCACTAGAGATAAAGATGATTCGACCCCAGTTTTTGGCCTTCATTCGAGGAAGATAATAACGCGCTAACCGGATTCCGCTTAGCACGTTAACTTCGAAAAACCTTACCCAATCCTCGTCTGTAATCTGCTCAAATGTTTGCGGAGCGAAAATGCCGAGATTATTTACTAAAACGTCCACATCTGGGAATTTGCTAGTAAGTCGCTCAACTGCTTCAAGCGTTGAAAGGTCGCCAGAGAATCCCTCGACTTTGGAGCCTTGGCACTTTTCTCGAATTGAAGCAGCAGCCTTCTTCACCCTTTCCTCTGTACGACCGTTCACAATAGTAAATGCGCCCTCACATGCCAGGCCCTGGGCGATTGCAAAGCCGATTCCGGCTGTCGATCCGGTAACAAGTGCTAACTTTTTATCGAGTTGAAGATCCATAGGTTCTTTGAATAACGGGGAGTTTCACATTAATCTTACTCTGGGGAGATTTGGAGTAAGGACAAGCTTGTGTCCTTCTTCTACAAGCTTTTCTGCTTAGCCCGGTCGACGTTTGGAAAATGCGCCTGCAGCTCAACGGCTAATTTTTCAGTCCGGCCTAACGGCTGGTAACGTATAATAAATGTTTAAAAGCCGCGCTGTTACGGAGGCTCTCGTCCGCTCAGCGACCGTCTCGTTGGCCGCCGCGAGCTTCATACTGCGCATCAAGCAAGGCAAGTATCCAGACATCAAGGATTGTCAGTAGCTTGATTTTTGAATTTCTTCCATTACTAAGACCTTCACCCGGAATGATTGCGTCTTTGATTGTTGGTACCCTCGTCTCTTATTATTTGCTCGATTCACTGGCAAAATTCTTAAATCTGAAAAGCATTCGGACTGAGGTGCCACCAGAGTTCGCGAACATTTACGACTCAGATCGATATCGCCGTTCACAATCGTACACCAAAGCAAATACCTTGTTTGATATCGTCTCGCAGACCGTGGCACTTGCGGCCCTTTTCATCTTCTGGTGCCTGGGAGGATTTCGCCTGTTAGACGACTGGCTGCGAAGTTTCAATCTCCCCGTCATTTGGACTGGATTGCTTTATTTCGCTATCCTTTGTGCGTTACGAGAACTACTGAGTCTACCCTTCGAGATCTTCCATACCTTCAAGATTGAACAGAAGTTTGGGTTCAACAGGACTACCCCCAAGACATTTGTGTTTGACCGATCAAAGGAATGGGCTCTCTCAGCTTTGGTAGCAGGTCTGGTGCTTGCGGTTATTCTGGCGCTGTTCGGATCTTTTGGAGTAAAGGCCTGGCTCTATGCATGGCTGTTTACCGCTTTTTTCTCCTTGGTTCTTGTGTATGTGGCGCCCACAATGATTCTCCCGATCTTCTTCAAATTCAGCCCGCTTCAGCCGGGGCCGCTCAAAGACAAAATCACAGGCTTGTGCAAGGCTCAAAATTTTCCGATTCGGGAACTCTCGGTCATTGATGGGTCGCGCCGTTCCTCGAAAGCGAATGCCTTTTTTGCGGGATTTGGCGCTAACAAGCGCATAGCGCTATATGACACGCTGATTGCAAACCACGGCTCGGAAGAGTTAGTGGCAATTTTAGCTCATGAGATCGGACACTTTAAACGACGTCACGTCCTGCAGCATTTCCTCTTTGGCCAGCTGAACCTGTTTTTGCTTTTCTACTTCGCTTCTTTTTGCGTATCAGACCCTTCAATCTTCGAGGCATTCGGAGTAGCTAAACCGTCCTACTACGTCGGGTTAGCGCTCTTTTTCGTACTCATGAAACCGGCCGCGATCTTGCTTGGCATCGTTGCAAATTTCTTGAGCCGAAAACATGAATTTGAGGCGGACAAATTTGCAGCCAACGCTGTGGGTACGCCCGAGCCTTTGATTACGGCACTGAAGAAATTGAGCAGAGACAGCCTTTCGAACCTGACTCCTCATCCGTTACTGGTATGCCTGCACTTCACACATCCGCCAGTATTGACTCGCATCAGGGCGTTATCAGCTGCCGGACCAGATGAGACTCAATCGTTCGAAAGATGTCCAGTTTCTACTCCGATTCTTCCCTGATCTCCGTTGATGCCTATCGGCTCGTTCTCCTCCATAGTCCTTTGCGACAGGCAACGGAAGTTCGCGCTTGAAATGTCGGAATACAGAAGATTCGCAGCGGCAGCCTTGGAGAAAATACAGAAACTTTCCGGATGGAGTGAAGCCCCAGATCCAATTGCTGTGGTATTTGTGTCTGATGCGCGCATGAGCAGGCTTCACTCAACCTATATGCACATAAAAGGCCCGACAGACGTTTTAACTTTTCAGCACGGAGAAATTTTCGTCAGTGTTGACACTGCGCTCCGCCAAGCCGAGGAACACAAAACCAGTTTGGCCTATGAGTTGCGCCTTTACATTGCGCACGGCATTCTGCATCTGGCCGGATTCGATGACCTCACTCCTGAGGGTTTCAAGCAGATGCAACAATTGCAAAATTGGATTGTCAGCGAAACGACGCCCGAGCCTGCTTGAACCTGCAACTCGGAGTGGGCGAGGCGCCTCTCCCTCCAGTTGCAGGTTCAAGCGGCTGAGGCAGGAGGCAAACTCCGTAATCGACGACTCTCCTGCTCTATATGCTCTACATCCTTCGGATACTTGATTCTCGTATGTAGCATGTTCTGCAGAGTAAACCGGAAGGTCTCCGCGATGACCTTCAACTCTCGCAATGTCAAATCGCACTCATCTAGTTGGCCTTCTGCAATTCTCTTATTGATAATGTCGTTTACGAGTTGCTCGACTTTCTGAGGTGTTGGCTTATCGAGGCTGCGAGAAGCGCTCTCGACAGCGTCCGCAATACTGATGATACCGCTCTCTTTGAACTGCGGTTTCGGACCAGTATACCGAAAACTTTCTTCGCGAACCTCAGGAATATCCTCCTCGCGAATGTTCATGATTTTACCACCTTCGCGGGCGTCCTGCTGTTGTTGGAGAGCCCGCTTGAAAAAATAGGCAACCAAGGAGGTACCATGATGTTGCTGGATTACATCAATGATTCGCGGATTCAAGCCATACTTAAGCGCCAGATCAACGCCTTCCTTGACATGGGCGATAATGATCAAAGCGCTCATTGTCGGCGCTAAGTCATCATGTGGGTTTTCGTCTCCGATAATGTTCTCTGAAAAGTATTCCGGTTTCACCAATTTGCCGATATCGTGAAAATAGGCGCACGCCCGGCACATCGTTCCGTCAGCCCCGATTTTGTTCGCAGCCGCTTCCGCAAGATCGGCCACTACATCACTGTGATGCCACGTTCCAGGCGCTTCAAGGCTGAGCCTGGAAAGCAGGGGGTGATTACGATCCGCCATTTCCAACCACGACATGTCGGTCGTGATATGGAATAGCTCCTCTAGCATTGGTAGAACTCCGCTCACGACTGTTGCAGTAACAAACCCGGAAAGAATAGCCGCAACGGTTTGTTTAACGAACATGCTCCAGTCCATATCCCCTATCTGCAGCCACGGAATAGTGATGGTGCCGAATGACACGGCTAAAATCCAGATGGCCAGTCCGACACATATACCAGCACGCAAGAGCCTGCTTCGACGCCTCACCTCGATTGTGACAAATACTGAGATGAAACCACTGATAAGGCTCATCACCAGGATCACGGCATCGATTCCCCGAAACAAAATCGACGTCCACAAGCTGACAAAAATCGCGACGTAAATTCCGTGACTTTTTCCTAGCAGAACAGACAGCACCAAGGGAGCCAACGAGAATGGAATAAGCAGTACTCCGAAATCTTTGGGCAATTCCGGGGCCTGAGCGCAAAATACTATGACCAATTTCGCCAGAGTGAGGTGAAAGAGCATCACCCCAAAAACAAGCCCTACCCGAGAGTTTTTTCGGAACGTCTGCGGGTGGTTGATCCACAATTGAGCGACTGCCGTACTCAATATCAATAACCCGATCAAAAAGTATTTTGCGGGATCTGGATGATCCCCCGAAAATATCAACAAAGCTAGAACAAGAATAAAAAAGCCAAATATCCCCGCTTGTATCCAAGGATTGGATTCGAGTTTTCGCATCCATTCTTTCTGAGTTGGCTTACGACGAGTTTTGGTACACGCAAAACCCTTCCTGACCAAATTCCTGCGATTCCTAGATCCAAACATGCGCAGCGATTCCTTGATTCCTCTAAGACCTTTTTACTGTCGGTGGCGGCTCACGGTAACTCTTGTAAGCATGAATGATAGACTGAACGAGAGGATGGCGCACCACGTCGCGCTCCGAAAAAAGGGTAAAATTTATGCCGTCAACGTCAGCCAAAGC
>JAFAXJ010000436.1 GCA_019241095.1 Verrucomicrobiota bacterium
GCTATGGTCACAGCCGCCTATAACGCCTATCAAGCGAAGTCCACCAACGTTTCTCTTACTACGACATTTTCGAAAGCCGACGTAACACATCTTTTGAGCGATATTTTGACTGTCCAGGAAGAGACGTTTCATTTCACGACAGAACCCGGCGATACTCAGGAGAAGGCGGTGATTGCGGTTGATCGCACTACTCCAGAAGAAACGCGAAAACGCGTTCCAACCTATCACGGGTTTGTGCAACCAGACACGTTCCTGAATCAACTAAGGAAAAAATCACAGTGGAAGGATCCGGGAGCGGAGCCTAGGCACGGTGAGTACACTCACCGCTTACAATGGTTTGCTGTAACCCAGGCATTGTGGACAAGCGGCGATACTGCTTCGAAAGTTTTTGAATCGATCGGTAATTATGTCAAAAAATTCACTAGAGGGCCCGGTAGCCACCTCTATCTCTGGGACGCGCTTTGCGACCGGACAAACGGTGTAGATGTCAGTTTTGATAATGTAGAATTCCTGACCTCTGACGGTCCAGGTCGCGGGAAAGACTTTCGGTCGCCTGAAAACCTCAATATTTTTTTGATAGAAAACGAAGGTTTTCAATCTGAGCGCTGGCCGCTGCTGCAACTGTTTTTAAACGCTCGAAAAAAGAAAAGGGATATCCAATTTCAGGTCAGTTATAGATGGAATGAGGAGCAGAAGAAAAAGACCACAGACTGGGACGATCCGATGTACTACTTTCAAGCTAACTATCTTAGCAAAAAGCTTTACGGCAAGACGTACGAGGAGGTCGAAAAAGATGACTCGAAACTAAAAGTTATCCAAAAGCTAATATTTAACTCGGATCAAATTTGGAAGTTCTAACCTCCGCTTTACCACTTCGAAATACGTGTACCGCGAAAACTGACTCCATCCGCTCGAAAACTTTACTCCGTTGTTGTGCTTGCAATCTATTTTGTGTTCTTTTCGCTCCTAAAACCGCCGGGCGACACTTCCAAAGCAGTCTTTTTTTGCAGAATCTTCCGCACACTATTTGAAAAGTCCCGCATTGTAGTCCAACGCAATCTTTACGAGCTACATCATAAGCTAATTCTTCTTTTAGGCTCGTTTTGACCCGAGTTGCAGGGGTTTTTGTAGAAGGTGGTGTTTAGCCACGAGGTCGCGATCCGAGTTTCCTCGGAGTTAGGCATTTACCCAATGAATCCAAGACGCTCGTCAGTACAGTCAAGACGCGCAAGGTGTTGCGATTGAATAATCTGGCCAGAACTTTGAAAAACCCCACCGTCCTCGCTCTTTTTGCCTCCGCTATTCCTTTCGGTATCCCTCTCGCGAGGCCTTCGAGTAGTTCTGGTTCAATACCATTGAGGATTTTGAGGATCACTATTACATTGCGAATCCCACGAATCACCTCGGGGGTATTCCCCGCGTCGATTAGAATTTGCAATACTTTTTCGCTGGAGCCGAGCGCTCCCTTTATCACCTCGAGCACTCCCTGATCATGCAGACTCTGCAGGATTTCATAAGTGGCGAGCAGGGCCTCGGCGTGTTCCCGCGGGGCAGTTTCCAAGCGGCGAAAAAGGGTTTCCCGTGGATCGTAAGTAGGAATTTTCAATAGGATCGGTTCAGCCATGATTTCCCCTTCAGCTAGGCTTGGCAGACCGCTGGACGGGCTTGCCACGCGGGGTTTGATAATCGGCTCGCTTCCATTTGCGTTCTACCTCAACTCCAGGCAGGGGGGTCGGATGGCCAAAGCGTGAATTGATACGCGGCAGAGGATTTTCCCCAATTTCGGGCAGCACTATCATCCGCACTGAGGCTTCCTTGTAGGCGGGCGTATGGGTCTTTCGGTCGGTGTGACTGCTGGTAAGGACATTCACGGGACTCTCGACCGAGTTCATTGGCAGGTAGAGCTCTCTTCCGGTCACTCGATCAGTGACCAGGGCGCGTACGCGAACCTGCCCGTAGCGCGAAAAGAGCTGAACCCAAGTTCCGCTTTGGATGCCTCGTTCTGCCGCCAGTTCAGGCGAGACCTCAACAAAGACGCCCGGAACTTTCTCCCGGATTCCCTCGTTGCGGTAAGTCAGATTGCCGGTGTGAAAATGCTCGAGGAGCAGTCCGTTGTTCAAGTGCAGATCGAACTCCTCGTCGGGAAGGTCCGTTGGCGTGGATATCCCAACAGGGAAAAGCCTCGCCTTGCCATCCGGGAAGACGAACTTTTTTGTAAAAAGCAGCGGTTCGTCGACCCCGTCGGCAGCGACAGGCCACTGCAGGGATTTGTACCCTTCAAGTCGCTCGTAAGTGACTCCTGCGAATAACGGAGTTAGAGAAGCAATCTCGCTATATATCTCGGATGGATGTTGATATGTCCAATTCGCTCCTAAATGATTCGCGAGGTCCTGAATGATACGCCAGTCGGGCCGACTTCCAGCCAGCGGTTCAAGCACTTCATAAAGTCGTTGAATGCGTCGTTCTGTACTTGTGAATGTGCCTTCTTTTTCCAGGCTCGGACTTGCCGGCAAAATCACGTCGGCGAACTTGCACGTCTCGCTGAAGAATATCTCCTGCACGACAAAAAACTCGAGTTTCGAAAGTGCATTCTGTACATGGTTCGCATTTGAATCGACCCAGCCGATCTCCTCGCCAAAGAGGTACATTGCCTTGAGCGTTCCTGCGTGCACCGCGTTAATCATTTCATGATTATCATAGCCTTTAGTAGAGGGTAGCTCGACTTTCCAGGAGGCTTCAAAACGGGCGCGCACTTCGGGATTATCTACCGGCTGGTAACCCGGCAGAAAATTCGGCATAGCCCCGTGATCGCTTGCCCCCTGGACGTTGTTGTGGCCGCGCAAGGGGTATGCGCCCGTCCCCGTCCGCATATAGTTTCCGGTCACAAGCAGCAGATTGGAAATGGCCGTAGAGGTATCAGAGCCCATGCTATGCTGCGTGACTCCCATAGCCCAAAGGACGCAGACGCCGCTGGCTTCCGCGATCATGTGGGCAATCTGTTTCAACGTCTCGATCGGAATGCCGCACACAGCCTGGGCGAACTCGAGGCTGAAAGGCTCCAGACTCTTGCAGTACTCCTCGAACCCATTTACCCACTTGTCCAAAAATTCCGTTTTGGTTAAGCCGTTATCCACAAGGTATCGGGTGACGGCGCAAATCCAAATAAGGTCTGTTCCAGGTTTCGGATGTACGAAAAGGTCGGCGCGTTCTGCCATCTCGTGCTTGCGCAGGTCAACGACGATTAATTTTTGGCCGCGCAACTTGTGGGCCTGCTTAACGCGGCTCGCTAGCACAGGGTGACTCTCGCAGGTATTGTTGCCGATTACGATGACAAGTCCGGCGTTCTCAATATCTCGTATTGATCCGGAATCTCCACCATAGCCGACTGTTCGGAAAAGCCCTTCCGTTGCCGGCGCCTGACAGTAACGAGAGCAATTGTCCATGTTGTTCGTGCCGATGACCGCGCGCGCAAGCTTCTGCATCAGGTAGCTCTCCTCGTTCGTGCATTTTGAGGAGGAAATGAAGGCGAGCGCGTCCGGGCCGTTCTTGGATTTGATCTCGGTAAAGCGTCGCGCTACCAACGCGAGAGCTTCTTCCCAGCTTGCTTTACGAAATTGGCCATTTTCCCGAATCAGCGGCGAGGTCAGTCGGTCGGGACTGTTCACAAAATCCCAGCCAAACTTCCCTTTCACACAAGTGGAGATCCCGTTGGCCGGACCTTCGGATGGCACAACCTTCAATATATGCCGACCTTTGGTCCAAACGTCGAAACTGCAGCCGACACCGCAGTAGGTGCAGACGGTTTTGGTTTTGCGCGTCCTTGATTCCCTCATCGCCGCTTCGGCCTCGGACACTTTCAGGATCGTGCCGTATCCAGAATCGGGCTCGATCGCTTTAATTACATCAATCATGCCGTTTATCGCTCGCTTAGGCATACCGCTCAAAAAGCCTGCCTGACCGAGCATCGATTTTTCCATCAGAGCATTGCAAGGACAGACCGTGAGGCAATGTCCACAAGAGACGCAGCTCGACTCCCCTATCGATTTGCCGCCATCCCAGAGCACGCGCGGGTGAGGATCCTCCCAGTTGATCGAAAGCGTCTCGTTCACTTCCACGTTCTGACATGCCTCGACACAGCGGGCGCACAGAACGCACTGATCCGGATTGTATTGATAAAAAGGATTTGTGGAATCAATCTCGTACGGTTTTGGTTTGAACGGGATATTTTGATGTTCCACCTGCAGCATTTTCGTGGTGTTATGGATTGTACAGTTCCCGTTGTTGTTGTCGCAGACCGTGCAGTAAAGCACGTGGTTGCTGAGTATCCGATCGAATGCTTCACGCTGTGCGGAATCGGCGCGGGAGGATTTCGTCTCGACGCACATGCCTTCAGCAACAACGACAGCGCAGGCTCTGAGCAACTCACCGTTCACCTCAACCATGCAGGTATCACACGTCTGGATGGCGCCGAGTTGTTGATGATAACAAACCCACGGCACTTTGGCGTCCAGGCGAAGAAGAAGATCAATAAGAAGCTCGTTCGGTTTTGTCTCAACGGCGTATCCATCCACTTTCAGTCTGATAACCATAAATTAATCTCCTCAACTCTTATCCGCATTTCTCAGCAGCGGCTCGCTAGAAGCTACAATGTCTAGCTTCTCTGCACGGATCCGCTCCAAGCTTGCCTTGTCAAAGCCAGGTTTGCCTCGGCCGCTACGGCCAATTGAATCGGCTTTATCGCTGAGTCTGGCACCACTAGGAACGGTTAACTGGCCCATGAGGTTTGACGACAATGATTCTCACCTTCGCTTGTAATTAGTTACCCGATACGCACGGAGGCTTCAACGGCCAATTTACTCGCTTAAACTCAGATGTGATTCTAATAGCTGACTCTGCACAGAACCCGGTCGCCTCGGGGATGCGACCTTACCTGCAGCTGAGTAGTTTCGGATCGGGAAAGTTTAGTCGAGAACAGAAAGCAGCAACGCTTGTGATAAAAAACCAGGTGCAGGTTTGTCGAGGTATCGTTTGAGATAGCGTCCAGGCATTGTGGTTTACTAACTGCCGACGCAATGTTATGCCGTGTCTGGTCAGCAAGCCTGGACTTGTTGTAAGGCGAACGCTATCGAGAACGGAGCTCCTGGGTTTAATAGGAACTGAAAAGGAAATGCTTCTTATTTAGGACATGGGACGATATTATATCTCGCGCGAGAGTTGGCTGATTCGATCATCTCAGGGGCATTCGTATACCATAACTTCGGTGTCCTATAACTCGTGGAATGTCGATGTTAAAATAGTTTTAACAATAAATCTGATGCAAAAGGATTATGGTGAAAGATCTCGCATCTAGATCTGCGAAAACTTCCACCGGACGCATGATGAGCCATCCTCCAATGTTGCTGGACGTAAACCGAACGTGGCCTTCGATGGATGCCTCCAGAGATCGTCACATGGCCGCCGGGTTTGGACGATTAGAAGATACCGTCACCGCCAATTCGTGTCTGTTTGGGTTTTGGAGATGATGACCTTTAGCCGTAGGAGTGGCTGGAGCATCCAAAATGTCGGTGCTTGGCAGTTCAACTGGTATCCAACTTCCAGGTCAAACTAACCGTTAGCAACCTAACATCTCGCATCTAATCAAAAGCCTTAATTGTTAATACCCAAACCACTATGAAGAGCTAGACTCTGAGTCTTCAAATACGAAGTGGAAAGAAATCACCCGGGTTAGGCCAGGAGGAATCACCCGTGGTGCATTAGCGGTTGACTTTCCTGCCTCGGTCGGCATAGCAGTTGTATCGATGCGTTTGGCGCCCGGCGGCATGAGAGATCCTCATTGGCCGCAAATGCCGTGAATGGCCTGCGTGAGGGCGGGGGAGCGCTCGTACAACCATCGTCCACCTTCGACGGCGTGTATCCTATGCTGATAATTTAGGCCCGGGCAATGTTTGGTATTTACGAAAGCCTACGGTTGTTGAATCCAGGTTAGCGGTTCAACGCAATTTCATTTCATCCTCATCTTCGATAATGGAGGGTTTAACAGCGGCCATTATGAAGCGATAGATTTTAGTGAATAGCTAGGTGACAATCCTCACCAGTTCTGGAAACCAATTTCAGCATTGTAGCGGGTTCGTCTCGCACCTGCTCGCAAAAGCTCTTTGTTGTCCTTAAAGATTCGAACCGGCCTCGAATCGTTTTGCCGAAGCTTAGCAGTGAGCAAACGCAACCTCGCATACGGGCTGCAATACTCATAACAATCGCGTTCAGCCGAGGGGCGATGGAGGCGCGGAGTTCCTGCTTCTTTGCTCATGTCTTCACCGCCATTGTGACGAGCAATATGGTGCTCGCTGGAAGGAAACCTTATGCAGGCTTCCTAGAAGAATTTCAGGGTACTTCGTCTTAATGGCCAAAGGAATTGTGCTTTTGAGACACAAATGAACTTTGCGAATGACTTTTCTCATTGCTCCCCCATGTTAATGCAGAGAAAAGCTCGGCGCAGGACAAAATCGGAAATTATAGCGTCGAAACTGCCGCGATATGCACTACATAAAATCGTTGAGTGTCCGGCCAGTAGCAGTCTTTCGCTATCAATCCGACAGTTTACCCGTGGGAGATATGGATGGTCTCGCGGTGGAAGAGCCTTTGGAAATTCGGGTTAGTTTTCGGAGGGACGGCATATTGGTGAGCAGGCCGGTTTCGATTACGATGCGCACTCCCGGTCTCGATAATGAGTTAGCGGTCGGCTTTCTCTTTACCGAAGGGATTATTTGCTCGATGAATTCGGTCGAAGCGCTTTTTAGCGAACGAGAATCATCCGTGAACGTTCGTTTGAGTCATCAGGTAGACCTCGAAAGACTGAACCGTCATTTTTATGCATCTTCGAGCTGCGGGATTTGCGGCAAGACTTCGCTGGAGGCAATTGGATTGAATCGCTCGATTCAGCTCTTAAACGGACAGCCAAGGTACTCGCCAAAATTTTTGGTGCGGCTCCCCGCAGCAGTACGGGAGCACCAGAAAGTTTTCGATAAAACCGGTGGTTTGCACGCCGCCGCCTTTTTCGATTCCAGGGAGAATTTAATTCGTCTTTCAGAGGACGTCGGCAGACATAATGCGGTAGACAAAGTGGTCGGGGC
>JAFAXJ010000501.1 GCA_019241095.1 Verrucomicrobiota bacterium
GTCAGAGACAGAGATCTGCATGTTCGGATCGAGGTCGCGGAAAATGATCGTGATCGTACCCTCGTCTCCAAGAGCTTCCTGTGCGTTCTTAACGATATTTGCCAGACATCTAGTCAATCGCACCTCGTCCAAGAACAGAGATTGCATCTTGTCTGCTTGAACCACGACCCGAATAGGGGTGGCACGCACTCGCGTTAAAATTTCATCTTCCAGCAATTTAAGAATCTCTCTGATGGAAGTCTCTCCCAATCGGAGATTTTTTGTGCCGCGAGCAAAATCCAGCAACTCCTCGCTCATCTGAACCATTCGTACTACGGCCGAACGAATGATGTCAGCCAGTTCTAGAACCGAGGAGTTCGTGGCTTTTCTCTCCAGATAGTCCGCAGAGGATAAGATGGCTGACAAAGGATTTTTAAAATCGTGAATGATCGAACTTACCATCGTCCCCAGCAGGCTCATGCGTTCTGCTTGCAGGAGTTGCTCAATGAAATAAGAATTTGTATATCTGAGCCTCTGAACGACTGTCCGGGCGAAAGTCCAAAGAAGTGTATCGGGAGCGCATTGAAGAAGTTTATTAAAGGTACTGCGATCGATCTCTCCCAAAAGCGTGTGCTCTAAAGCGATCGCCCTCGCTGAACGAGGGCCATGATCTATGACCGCCAACTCTCCAAAGAAGTTGCCGGCTTCGATCGTGGCCAGGTTCTCTTGAAGTCCTCGTCGCCCAAGTTTTGAAATCTGAACGCTTCCAGTACCGACCAGCAAAATGGTAGCGCCCAAGGCATCCTCATCAAAAATCATTTCACCAGGTCCGTACTCAATTTCCCGAATATGAATGCCCCGAAGAACCTCGACCGATAAACCTACAAATAATTGATTGGAGACAAATGCTTCGTTCATTGCCGTCCTGGTCAGACGCGGCGGTTCCATTCGAGAGAACCATATCGCTCCTTAGCGATACGCGCCGCGGCTTCGATTGTCAGGCTTGAAACGGCTACAACCTGGAAATCTTTTGCCAAGCGGCCAGCAAATCTTCCGCCGAAACCTGGTTTAAGCTGCACGTTTTGAATACTTCCCTGGAGAAGAACGCCTTGCCGATTCCGGCGCATAGCGGAACCAGCAACCTTCATGCGACCGATCTTCACGTCATATACCATCGCTTTCTCGAAGCAAGAATCGGAAGCCGTCTCATCATCGGCGTCACTCTGTTCTGCCGAATGGCCGTCTTCACACAACAGTTCAGTGATTGCTTGGTGCAAAGAGTAGTAAATTTGCTTGGCTGTCGACGCAAGGGCTGAAGCAGGCAAAATAAAGGAATAAGTAAGATCCTGGCCATGCTCTACAATTCCGCCGCCAGTCCAACGTCGGACCCGATCCCCAGAAAAACATTCAACCCGCGACCAGGGCACAAAGTAGCCAAAAGTAAATGCGGGCCGACTCCATCGGTAACATCGCAAGGTGGGATGGGATGCTGTAAAGAGGAGCGCCTCATCCACTGCCATATGGAATGCAGCACCTCGATCCATACCTCCGTTAATGAAATCAAGTCGGTCCAGTCTCATGAAATGATCTTGAGCGCTTGGAATAGGCTTCGGACGAAAAAATCATCATCCAGGCGCAAGCTCCAATAAAAGCAACAGTCCAATAGCCAAGTTCCGGCCCGAAGTGAGCCACCTGCAACGTGACAAGTGCGACCGCGGCGGAACGCAACAACCTTTCAGCAGCCCCATAAAAAAGATTAACTCTCCCTACGACTTCGTTGGGTATGGTCTCCAGCATCAGAATACTTCGAGCAACCCTTGATCCCGCATTCCCCCAGCCCTGAAAGAAAAACGCGCCAAAAAACACCGGGATAGAGGGAAGGAGCGGATTGGCGGCAACGGCAATCGTGAAGACACCTACGGTTAAGAGTAACGTACTTATAAGGCCTAATCTCGTCTTGACCGCCGCAACTGTCAGGCCGGCCAGTACCGCACCGGCGCTGTATGCAATATCGCCGCAGCCATAGATAGCCGCACCTCCTCCAAGAGTCGACCGAACGAAAATAGGCACGAGATAATTGGTAACCATAATGCCGAGAAACGGCAACAGACTGGCGAAAAGGATGATTGACAGCCTAGGTCGCTGCCACAAATAAGCTACTCCCTCAACCATCAACTGCCAGGAAGACCGCCCTGGACCAGGTCTCATTGTCTTCACATAGGGCACCAGACTAATCAACGCAAAGCCGCCCACATACGTTGTTATCTCAATCCCCAGAATGGTGGTCAGCGGCACTCGATCAATTAAGAGCGCCGCAAGACCACCAGAAATCATTGAGCCAGCTTGCCATTGCACCTCAATTGCACCACTCAATGTTTCGTATTGTTCGCGCGCTAACACCTCCTGATTGAACGCAAATTGTGCTGGAAAATACACGCTGGCGCCCAACGAACCTAAGCAATACAGTGTCAGCAGATGCCATGCTTCAATGTGCCCGCCCGAAGAGATCAGGAATGCAATTGTTACGTTGGTAGCACAGCCGAACAGAAAAAACGAAAGTAGAATCACCTTGCGCGAGCTGCGGTCAATCCATTTCCCAAGGTAAGGGATCAGAACGAATGTGAGCAGAGTCAGAAGAGCATTCGTTTCGCCGAAAAGCGTTTCGCCGTGTGGACGATGAATCAAAAGCCATGGGACTGCTATGAATGAAATCCCGCTTCCTACAACAAGTAGGAAGTTTGCGACTAGAATGAGTCTAGCTTTCGCATCCAGCCAAAGGTTCACCTTTGTCCCAAACACATTCAGAGCAAGTTTGCAAAATCGTGCGCCTGCTTTTCGAAAGAAAGACCGGGATAATGTTAGCTTCGTATTGCCACAGGCAAGCCGATCGTTCAGGACAGAAGGCTCCTGTCTCGCTGGACCCGTCGTGCACAACAAGGGTTTTTCGAGGCGTACTTACTGCGTCGCTTTCTTCAGCGTAATGGAAGACCTTTCGATCTCCGCCACGAGCCTGGAGCGCGGCTGAGCCTTGCACCCCTGTGCGTTGAAAATTGTTTAGCGCGCTGACCCTCACACAGAGATTCCATTGCTTTCACAATAGGAGTTCGTTAGCTTCGGTTTGTCTATGACGAAGGCTGTTCTCGGCAAAGGTCTTGGGGCGCTGATTCCTGCAACTAAAAATAGCGCTCCAATCTTGGATTCTGGAGAAAGGGTAGAGAGAATTCTTTTGTCGGAAATCGTACCGAGCCCTCTTCAACCCCGGAAACAGTTCGGGCCTGAACAGCTTCAAGAGTTGGTCGATTCCATTCGTGAACACGGAATCATTCAGCCACTCATTGTGCGGAAGGTAAATGGCAGATTCGAGCTGATCGCGGGTGAGCGAAGATGGCGCGCTGCCTCGCAATTGGGTCTGAAAGAGGCGCCCGCGATCGTTCGGGAAGCAAGTGACCGGGATGTGCTGGAGCTTGCCTTAATAGAAAATTTACAAAGAGAAGACCTGAACCCTATTGAGGAAGCTCATGCATACCAGCGTTTGGTGGACGACTTCTCGATGAGGCAAGAGGACATTGCGCACCGGGTTTGCAAAAGCCGGTCGGTGATTGCCAATGCGCTTCGATTGCTTGATTTGCATCCGCAAGTTCAAAGCTACCTTTCACAAGGGCGGTTAGCGGTCGGTCATGCCAAGGTCCTGTTAGCTTTGTCCAATATCGATGAACAGCTATTGGCAGCCGAACTCGCGATTCGCCAGGCGGCCTCCGTGAGGATGACCGAAAAAATTGTGGCAGCGCATCTTGCACAGCAAGGTTTAAGCCGGAGCGGAAAAACGGGCGCCCGGCCAAGCACTGCCAATGCTAATTCTGTCCACAACGCGGTAAACCACATTGAAAACCGCTTGCGAGAACGTTTAGCGACCAACGTCACAATCTCTCATCACGAGAAAAAGGGGCGGATTGAGATCGAGTATTACGGTAACGATGACTTGGAT
The DNA here is from genome assembly GCA_019241095.1 of Verrucomicrobiota bacterium. Taxonomy (GTDB): domain Bacteria; phylum Verrucomicrobiota; class Verrucomicrobiia; order Chthoniobacterales; family JAFAMB01; genus JAFAXJ01. Next base: position 3,965 of record JAFAXJ010000501.1, read on the forward strand.
AGGATTTTAGCGATTCTCGGTATATCTGCCCAATGAACCGCACGAATTGATGGCTTGCCAGTACCAGGGGCAGTTTGTAAGATTACTGGTGTTAGCTTTTTTACTAGCATGCACCAGCTGCAAACGCAGCCTGTTATCGCGAGGACAGTACAGACTGGCTGAACTCAACGTTGAAGCGCCGCTCTCTCATTCGATTCCAGAGAAGTTATGGACAAAATTCGATGGCAACAGAACTCTCTCAATTGCAAAAAGAATCACGAGCTTCGGACCACGCCCTTCCGGTACCGAGGCAAACCGTTCCGCGCGAAATTTAATCATTGCCGAAATGTCTGAAAGTGGATGGGAGATTCGCGAACAGCGTTTTTCTGAGCGCAGCCCTGAAAATAAGATAATCGACTTTTGCAATTTGGTTGCCGGTTTCAGTAAGGGTCCGATTGCCGGCAAGCGCCTTCTGATAGGAACTCATTTTGATTCCTTACGAACACAGATTTTCTCGGACCGCAGCGCTTCGGCCTCGGCTGCTTCTACAGCGATCCTGATCGAGCTAGCTCGGATTCTTGCCCTCAATCCTGTTTTGGCTAGTCAAGTCGAACTCGTATTTTTTGATGGTGCCAACCCGTTTCGCGAAGTCACTTCTATTGATGGTTTTTTTGGAAGCCGATTTTTTGCGGAAATGCTCGACGTCAATCGCGAAATAGATCGGATATCTGCCGCTGTTATCTTAGAAAATGTGGGATCCGGAAATTTCTCTTTAAATGTAACCCGTGGCAGCGATCCCGTTTTGGTCAGCAAGTTTCGAACAGCTGCTTCAAGCTTAGACCTCAATCTCAAATCCGCTGGGCGTTGGATCGTCACGAATCAAGACCCGTTTGCTGAAAGAGGCGTTCCCGCCATCACCCTTTTTGATGCTGACTCGCCTATTCTCAACACTGCAGATGATACTGCCGAGCATCTGAGTGCCGATTCACTTGCAAAAACTGGAACTCTGATCGTTTATTTCATCTCCAGTGATCTGGCCTTCTCGAATCAATGAGCTCGAATGCAATGATCCTTTACGTGAAAACCGGTTGTCCATGGTGCACATACGCTGAGGATTATCTCAGTAAGCATGGATACGCCTATCAAAGAATCGATGTCCGCAAAGACCGAAGTGCATTTACGGAGATGCAGCGAATTTCAAAACAAACTCTGACGCCGACCCTTTCTATAGGGGAATTAGTTCTGCCCGATTTCGGACCGTCCGAACTCGAAACTTTTCTTTCAAAGCACCAAATCCTGCCCGCGAAGTAATGCTTTCGTCCATTCTCCTTGTTTTAGGCATCGCGGTTCTTGGATTTGCTTTTAGAGCATTTAAGCATCCCATATCTCAACGCCTCAGCGTCGCTTGTATTTTCGCCAGCTCTTTTTTCGCGGGCTATTTGCCATCGCGTAGTTGGATCGCTGGCGTCTTTGTCGCTTCGATTTGGCTGTTTCTGCCGCTGATCGAGATCCTTACGCGAATTCGAGCGCTCCGCTTGCCGCGCGATCGCGCTTTGCAACACAAAAGACCTCCCGGACAAGATCTGTTTCCGAACTTGGATTCTCTAACTCAGGAAATTGAGGAGCAAGGATTCGAACAAATTACCGACCTCGGCTGCAATTTGGATTCACAACAGCAATTCTTACGTCTGTTTCACCGGCCGTCCGATCAGGTCCAAGCAGCAATTTGCCTTATGGATCAGGGCAACCTCGCATTTCACTATCTCAGCCTGATGACCAGGTCTGTTGACGGCGAAATTTTTACGACATGGAATTATCCGTTTTCTTACGCTCTGAAATTCCTGCCTCAAGTGCATATCCTGAGGGTTAAACCTCAGCTTCCGTTTAGGGTTATTTGTGATTTGCATCAAGTTCAGATCAAGAAGGCCGGAATGACCCCGGACAAAGTCCTGAATCTCCATCCTGAGAAGATTGAGGAGTTGCTCCAGCAAGATTTGCGCGCACAGATTGCACACAACGTCCATGCCGGGTTACTGGCCCCGGTGAACGCCGAAGAGGTCAGGTACACATGGAGGGGTTTGTTTTACCTTTGGCTTCATGTGCTGTGGGATTTTGTTAGGTTGTAGCTTGGTTAGGTGTTCTCCCTTTGGCCCCCGGCAAGTCAGGGTCGCTTCGGAGATGACCGTTCTTCATTTGATCTGGTGAGATCACCTTTGAAGAAAGTTATTGCCGTGCGGAAAAGTTGGTGGCTCTTCAGAAATGCCGGTTGCCGTTCGAGCGAGGCTTTGAGTTGCCCCGTTTAGTCGCATGTTCATTTATGCTCGAAAGAAACTGCTTCAAGACAGGAGAACCGTTCGCCTCGCGATAACCGACGGACAGATCGATCTTCGGCGTGAAACCGCTAAGGCGGCGAGTTGTGACTGAACTGGGAAGAAAGGTTTTGGCGTAGGCGGGCAGGAGCGCTACGCCGCCTGTCGAAACGATGAGAGACATGATTCCGCCCAAATTGTCCACTTCGTGACTCGGCTTGATGTTTACGCCGCTCTTTTTCAAATACCGGTCGATGGCCAATCGCAGAGCGGGCGGCCGCCCGGAAGTGCTCATAGCAGTCCCGGAAATGCTAAGAAAAGTTTCGCCCGCGACTTCCTGTAAGCTGATGGCGGTTCTTTTGGCCAGGCGATGATCCTTGGGCAGAAAAACCTTGAGAGGCTCCTCGGTAAGAAGAAGATACTTCAGCCCGGGACCTCCATCTTCCTGGCGAAGAAAAGCGACATCGATCAACGCCTGGGAGAGTGCCGCTGCAAGCTGAGGCGAATTCCGGCGTGGAGATTACCACGTGAATTTTAGGCAGATCATTACGCAGGACAGCCAAGGACTTGGGAATCCACGTCGAGTCATGGCCAATCATGAACCCCAAAGTGAAGGCGGGCTTGGTAGAGTTCGCTATCTGTCGCA
>JAFAXJ010000092.1 GCA_019241095.1 Verrucomicrobiota bacterium
TTCAAACGCCCAGATGCAGCATGGCTATTTGAGGTTCCCCCGCGCAAGAAACTGGTGAAGTCCTGGAACAGAACTCTTAAATGTCGTTGCACGATCCCGTTGCGGAGAATCGCCAGACCCACGATCGCGCTATATCTGAGACATTGAGAGGCAAGAGCTCAGCTTCGGAAAGCCGCGTTAGGGACAGGTCCTTCGTTTATAGTTCCCCCGATCTCGAGTATTTGCAGGCCAAACCGATCAGCTTTGAACCGGGCGTTTTTCAAACGCCAGATGCAGCATGGCTATTTGAGGTTCCCCCGCGCAAGAAACTGGTGAAGTCCTGGAACAGAACTCTTAAATGTCGTTGCACGATCCCGTTGCGGAGAATCGCCAGATCCACGATCGCGCTATATCTGAGACATTGAGAGGCAAGAGCTCAGCTTCGGGGCTGGAGGGGTGCTCCATTCTTCGAATTAGGCTACGAGGAAGCACTGCGATGGCTGCATAGGTTGCGGTTTCCATGGCCTTAGCACAGCCCTTCTGTACGTTGTCGTAAATAGCACCAAAGGACCAGTTCGCACATTGCTGGGCCGCTTTAGGGGCAGGTCCTAACTCCTAACCACTCTGACGACCCGAAGCGCTTCGCACGTGAATCGCGGAAAAGGCTGTTTTCACGTGCAGGATCAACTGTCCAACAAGAAGACCGCGTTACCGAACTTACCACTTAGCCTGATTTCAGTGCCACTTTTTGGATGACACAGTGTTTCAGTGTGATACCAACGGAGTGTTTAATCTAAAACAGGTGAATGGTCCTCATCGGATAGACGTCCCTATAAGGCTGGATCAGGTCTTCAACTTCAATTGTTAATAGGCCCGAAGGACACCTGACTTTTTCATGGAGCCTCGGGAATCACCCGTTCGGGTGATTGTGGGATAAGAGCAGAACAATACCGTTCTCCCCGCCAATGCCTACTCGTCAATTCCGATCACTTGAACCAAGGGGTTCAAACTCTCGGGCAAATATGGGTAGGTTGAAACAGTTGTCTGTAAACGCGAAAGAAAATCAACAAGTCTCAAACAAATAAAATTATGATCACACAACAATTAAGCACTGTGAGTGCGAATGAATATACCTTCACTCATGACCAAGGTACCACTCAGATGGTCTTTTTTCCCAACAGACCTGGTCCTATCCTTGCAGGACAACCTGCGACCGGCCCCGAGCTTACCTACAAGGGTCCTGAGGGCAGTTTCACATTTTTTAGCGATAAAATAGAAATCCAAGACGGAGCCCTAGGATCTCTGATCAGCGTGATATTAGGACAAATCGAAATCTTTGGAGGAACCGAGCACTTTCTAAGACTCACTTTGGTGTTGCCGCCGGTCAATATGGGCGACACGAAGAAGCAACCCTTCCATACATTTGGAGTTAAGATTCAGACCACCACCGGCGGAGTCAGTGACGGTGCGCAACTCAAATACACGGTGGTGCCACTTAAAGGTCTGGCGGAGATTGTTGCACTTCCTGTATGATCACGACAGACCCAAAATTTCAAGCAGACTGATTGTCCAGGAATTGACTGAGTACTGGGGGAAGTCTGCAGTTCGAGTAGACCCAGTACCTTCGTCAGAGCATTAAGCAAAGTCGCGAGAGTATGTCAGGTAATTTGTTTGTAATGCTCTGGGCGCGAAAACTGGGCGGTAAACTGGGTTGAATGAGGGCTTGATTTTGGTGAGAGAAGTTTCGTTGCGGTCAAGTCCCAAGCCGACTTAACAGCATTCTTCCCCCGGCGGGGCGTGGGCACTGGTAGTTGGATCGAATTGAGCGGACGATTTCGCTTCAATCGTGTCTTTGTCGCCCCGTAGAAGTTTAAACGCCTGTTTCGCATTCAGACCTCGAAAATAGATTTCGGGAAGATCCGCTTGCGACTTCGCGCTGACCCAGAGGTCGAGCGAGAACATTGAGCGACCAATCGAAAGTCTACCAGCGGCGTGCGGTTGGTTTTGTCAGGTTCACTGTTGTACCTTTAAAATGGAACGGTTGCCAGCGATCCGGCCAGAGAGCTCCCAGTTTGGCGGCGCACCGTATCCATCATTGTACAATACGTTAACGACCAGAGAAAGGGCGCCCTTTCTTCCCAGCTTTCATGCCGAGATTTCCGCGCGCAAGAAACTGGTGAAGTCCTGGAATAGAACTCTTAAATGTCGTTGCACGATCCCGTTGCGGAGAATCGCCAGATCCACGATCGCGCTATATCTGAGACATTGAGAGG
>JAFAXJ010000259.1 GCA_019241095.1 Verrucomicrobiota bacterium
ACTGCCAAGAGACAACACCAGAAAGCCAGCGGCGCGAAATCGTCGATTCAACAATAACGAGCCGATCACTATCAGTGTTGAAATGGTCAGATTAGTCCCCCCACCCAAGGTCGTGAGGTCCTGCACGACGTCTGGCAGCCATTTTGGGCCAATTGGGATTGCGGGATTTTCAGGATGACGGAGTGCGCGTAAGATACGATTGTCGAACGCATCTGTCCTGCCCTTTTCCACCTTTCCGGCCAGCCGAACAAAGATCCAAGCGCACACCGCGGTGATAAAGATATTCAGGAATGTCGCGCTCTCAGGCGTGAACGTGGATCTACGCGATGAATGTTTCCCAAATTGCGTGTGCATTGCGCTAGGGTTCGCAAGTTGCACCGTGAATGGCCGTCTCGCTCACGCAGATTGCGGAACCTTACTCAGCTGCAGCGTTCCCTAAGCATCTAGTTCTTTAACTCACGGACTCTCATAACTGCTGACCTCTGGTCGAAGCTTAAGCGTGATAGACTGCTTCGGTCTGATGCTCCCGTTCCAAATAGGTTATCATCTTAAAGGTAAATATTTTTTATGCCGGGCTTCCCGATTATTCATAGCCACGTTCACATCTATTATCCGACGTACTTGACTTACCAATCGTTAAGAAGTTCCAAAACTCGATAAGCCAGAAGCGTCATTTATCCGTGGACTCCTCGGGAATGCGGGCAAGAGAAGCGCTATAATCGAATCTATAAGCTTCGCCCATGCTCTATGGTTTTATTGGCGAGGGATTGCGGTCTGCGAAGGCTCTTTGGTGCCAGTAGGGATAGGCTGGCGTTGTGCTGCTGGCAGCATCCAGCTTGGCGACCTGCGGTACGCTGAGGTTCCAGTCGACAGCTCCCAGATTTTGACGGAGTTGGTCTTCATTGCGCGCGCCGATTATCACCGTCGCAACGCTCGGCCGCTGCAGCAGCCAGTTGATTGCGATTTGAGGCACAGTTTTTCCCGTTTCTTTCGCCACCTCGTCGATTGCATCCACGATACGGTAGACGTGATCATCTGTGACGGGCGGGCCAGCTTCGGCGATAGCCTGACTTTGAAGACGGCTGATTTCCGGCAGCGGCTGATTACGCCGAATCCTCCCGGTAAGTCTTGCCCAGCCCAGAGGACTCCAGACGACAGTGCCGAGTCTTTGGTCAAGTGCAAGGGGCATCAGCTCCCATTCATAGTCACGCCCTACCAGTGAGTAGTAGGCCTGATGTGCCACGTAGCGGGGTAAGCCATATTTCTCTGACACTGCAAGCGATTTCATCAAGTGCCACCCCGAAAAATTCGAGCAGCCAATATAACGGACCTTACCGCCACGGACCATATCATCGAGAGCGCTCAGGGTTTCTTCGACTGGGCTAAGGGCGTCGAACCCGTGCATCTGATAAAGGTCTATGAAGTCGGTGTTCAAACGGCGCAGACTCGACTCACATGCCCTAATTAAATGATATCGGGAAGAACCCACATCATTATGTCCAGGCCCTGATCGAAAGGTAGCCTTGGTAGAAATGATGACTTGATCGCGTCGACCTTTAATCGCTTTGCCTAAAATTTCCTCGGCAGAGCCGTCCGAATAAATGTCAGCCGAGTCGAACATATTCAGCCCCGCTTCTAACGAGATGTCGACCAGGCGTCTGGCTTCCTCAACTCCGGTACTTCCGAAAACGCTGTTTTTGCTACTAAAAGTTCCTGTGCCAAGGCTAAGCACCGGCACCTTAAATCCCGAACCGCCCAGTTGTCTGACTTCCATCAGGTATGAGTAGCTGGCTACATAGAATGCGAAAAGCAGAAAGATAACACTTCCAATCTGACCCCTTGTTGCAGAAGGTGACACTCTTTTTATTAGCTAATCCTGGCCTGCTAATCACAAAGCGCTTCTTTCTGCAGTGGACATAAATGCAGGCGCAGACTAGCCTGAAAACAGTGATGGATTGGATGAATAATTTCTAAGATTCCCGGTCCAATTTGTAACGCAACCCACATGAGCATTATCAAGGCGAAAGTTACCCGCAACCAACGTGAGACGCCAAGCGACGCAAGCTTTGATGTGTGGAACATCGAGGCGGCCTTTCAGGAGCCGATTCAGTTTCAAGAGATCGAAATTAAAGTTGATCCACAAGAAATTAAGGCCCGAATCGTCGGCCCATTACGACTTGACTGTACATCAACAATTGTCACCATTCGAACCGAAGGGCGGTCGCCAGTCCGCGAAGGTGATACAATTCACATCTTTGTTGAAAAATTTGAAAAGACAGTTCCGGTTTACTCGGAACACGGCGCTTAGGCGCACAGCCGATTCATGTAAGTTCAGATCGTGAACGCTAGCGTCGTTCAACGTGATATGATCAAGGCCCGCCAACGTGGAAGTTCCCGTCGGCAGGTGTTTCTTCAAACCTCTCTTCCGCTAAGGTAGCGCTCAGGCTTAACCTTGTCAGGAACCGTCAGCCCGGAGGTCTGGCCACCTACCGGGGCTGATCTTTCTCGCAGGTTTTTCGCCTCTGGCCTGGCATCC
>JAFAXJ010000124.1 GCA_019241095.1 Verrucomicrobiota bacterium
CAGATCGCAACCGCCACCTCCTCGTTCTACCGGCACAATATGATCGGCTTCCCACCAGTCTCTATCAAAACTGGGCCATCCGGCGGCTTTGTGAGTTCCGGTAGGCAGGCTGCATTTTTTTATCTCAGCCCGCTTGTAACGCCTGCGCTCCGCCTGAGAATTGATTCCACAGCTCGCACAGATACCTCGATCGCGCTCCCAGACTTTTGCCCTGGCGTAGTTCGGCCAGGCGCGTATGAGGTAATCCTCAACGCACGCTTCAGAACACCATCGACGACGCCTTTTGGGAACTGGTTTTCCACCCCATCGGCAGACCGAACTGCCGGTAGAACTCACTCGGACCGGAGGTAATAACGCCTGGCGCACAAGAAGCTTTGTGATACATTCTTTTACTACGGTACCGCACCGTCAAAGCTCCAGAAATAAGTTTTGAGGAAGTTAGCGGATATCGACCAATTTTAGATAAGAGTTTTTTATGAACGTTCGGTATTGGCTAGGCGTTATATTCTCGCTTGGTTTTCTCGCCGGTTCGCAATTAACGTATGCGGCACACGGCGGCGGCTATATGGGCGGGCACGGCGGCGGTGGATCCATCGGCGGTGGACCACACGGAAATTATGCGGGGCACAGTTTCAATGGTGGACATTATTTCGGAGGACGGTACTACGGAGCACACAATTATGGCAACGTGCGGTACTGGCATAATAATAACGGATACTATCGCGGCTGGTACGGCAGAAACGGTCGTTACTACGTCTCCTACCGTCGTCGGGGTTACTATGGAGGATTCTACTGGTCTCCTTGGTATCCATGGTGGCCGTGGTGGCCCGGTTTTGCCTTCGGCGTTTATGGTTCCGCATATCCATACTACGATGGCTATCCCTACGACTACTATCCGGACTACGGCGGGAGCTACGGATCAGCTGGAAGCAATGGACCAGGTGCAAGCGATTATCCGCTGGCCGGAGGCGACGTTGCAGAAGCGGTGCAGCAGTCGTTAGCTGCTCGCGGGTACTACAAGGGAAAAATCGATGGCATAATTGGAGATGAAAGCCGCGATGCGATTCGAGCCTTCCAGCGAGCGCAAGGTTTGCAGGTGAATGGTGGGCTTGACGAACAAACGCTTCGCGCGTTGCAAATTCGTTAGATCACGCCGGCCGTTTCGGGGATCGGATCTTCTCCCTGGACGTACGTCTTCCCGCGGTACAACCTCGAGACAATTATAAAGACAATTGCTGTAACTAGCATTAACTGAGCGAAGAATTCAAAATAGGTAGCTCCTGTCAATTTGAGGCCCAGCCGTCCTAATTTTGGGATCAAAAAATTAAGGAATCCGGTAAAGAGGTTTCCAAATGAAACAGTAAGAAGCCAGAGCGCCATGACAGCGCTCTTCATGGTATTAGGTGCTTGGGTATACGAAAACTCCAGCCCAGTGATCGATACCAGGACTTCTCCGGCAGTGATTAGGACGTAAGCTAAAAGTTGCCAGATCACGTTAGGCCGGAGGCCTGTGTCAATTCGAATTTGAATCAGTGAAATGATGAGAAAAGAGGCTGAGGTGAAAAACAACCCCAATCCCATCTTTCTCAGAGCAGTCAGTGGAAAGAAGCGGCTAAAGGCAGGATAGATCAAATAGTTAAATACTGGAATTAAGAGAAGAACCAGGATTGGATTAGCAATCTGAACTTGCTCTGGCAAAAGAGACATGCCGAAAATGTTCAAATCCATCTTTTTTGCCTGAAGGGTCCATTCTCCGCCGCTACTTTGGTCCCATAACGACCAGAAAATCGCGACAAAAATGTAGACAATAAAAAGCCGGCCAATCGCTAACAATCCTTCTTTGCTGAAGAGCTCGCGAATAAAGCCGAGACCAGCTGGAGGAACATGAACAAACTTGTTGCGCCCTAACCAGAAGACGACGGTCGCGAGCAGCATCAGAATTCCCGGTAACCCGAAAGCATAACGGGGACCGAAACGAGGGTTTTCCAGCAGGATAGGACAAAGATAAACAGAGATCATGGAACCGAGGTTAATGGAGAAATAGAACCACCCAAATGCCTTAGGAAGAAGACGGAGATTCAATTTGCCGAACTGGTCACCGACATGTGCCGAGACGCAAGGTTTAATTCCGCCAGAGCCTAGTGCGATCAGGCAAAGGCCAACAAACAGGCCGAACCGAGTGTCGTTCAGCGCCAACGAAAAATGGCCGAAACAGTAAACAATTGATAGAAAAAGGATCGTTCGATACTTTCCAAGAAGCCCATCGGAAACGATGGCGCCTAGGATGGGTAGAAAATAAACGGCGGCAACGAACATGTGAAACCAGCCGGCTGCTTCGTTCTCACTGAATATGTCAGACAAGCGTTGCGCATTGAGGAGATAGGTCGTCATGAAAATGATCAGGATCGAACGCATTCCGTAAAAGCTAAACCGTTCAGCAGCTTCGTTGCCGACGATATAGGGAATGCCCAGAGGCATACGACGAAGATTGTGATCTGGTTCAGTCCGATAGATACTCATGAAAATCTGAATCCATATCAGGGTTAAGGTAGCGAGCTCAAAGTCTGAGGGAAGCTTGCAGTTGGCACCCTCCCCATCACCGGCGAAAGTAGCAGATGCATTGGATTGATGTCGTTGAGTTTTCCTTCTACATGGTGGAGACCTTCGCGCTTCCCTTTGCCATCATTGTTTTCCTGATTGAACGGCGAAAACAACGCCAGGTCGAAGAAGAGGAGCTGTACCAAAGGTTATCAGACGAATACACAAATTTTCTAAAGCTTGTTCTGGATAACGCCGACCTTCAGTTGCTGAGAAAAACATCGCCCCAGAACAATTTAACCGAGGAACAAATGGAACGTAAACTGGCGATCTTTGGGATTCTCGTGTCGATCTTTGAAAGAGCTTATCTGCTGGTTTATGAAGAGCGGATGCCGAAACAGACCCGGCGATTATGGTCATCCTGGGAAGACTATATGCGTGAGTGGAGCAGAAGAGCGGATTTTCGAGCTGCCCTGCCTGAGCTTTTGGAGGGAGAGGACCCGGAATTTAGAGCGTATATCGAACGCATTTGCAGGCAGTCTGCCCAGAGCGCCGGTTCTAACATGGCATCTGTCTCAAGCCCTCGCCAGCAGGCGAGAAGCGGCTACTGATTTGATCTGTTGGTGCTTAGCCTAGCGAGCCCGGAAAGAACATACATCAAGATGCCGGGCCAGCGACCTATTTCATTGCAGAAGCTCGAGGATTGGCGGCCTGTTCGCTCTCGGGTCCGGCAGATCGAGAAACAGAGGAGATCAATCGGACGACTCTCGACAACGCAAAAAAAACGGCAACCAATGTCACGGTCAGCCAAAGATTACGCCAGAATGGATCACCCACGAACACCATGGTGCACAAGGCCAGCGTAAAAACCGCAAACAACGTCAGGACCGCAAAGAGCAACATGCTCTTTAAGCTTGTCTGGTCGCGTTTAACCAGAAGCGAAACCGGTACCGGTTCATCTTGGGATTCAGAAGCACTCATGTGAATTTTGCTTTGTGTCTGATTGCGAACACTTCCCGGTGCCTGCTCACTGCCCGTTCACGATCAGGAACTTGTATTATTAGACCAACCTTGATCTTACTGAGCAACAATCAAAGTGTTTAATAACGTTTCGCGAGATTTTTCGCCTCGGATTCATTCTTCGCTGTTTGCCAAGCTAGGGGGCCGCTTTACGTTTAGATGGCGTGCTGTGAAGCGCGCAGAGGCACGGCTTCATTGAATGAGACAAAATTTTCCGCTAAATAAATATGAAGAAAGTAAAACTCGCTTCAGGGAAAGTCTTACCCGTTTTGGGCCTAGGAACTTGGAGGATTGCGGAGAACCGTGAACGTCGGGATGCAGAAATCGCGGCTTTACGTTTGGCGCTCGATCTAGGGATGTCGCTAATCGACACGGCGGAAATGTATGGCGATGGCTCTGCTGAGGAATTGGTGGGTGAAGCGATTTCTGGGAGAAGGGATCAGGTTTTTGTCGTAAGCAAAGTGTATCCACATAATGCGAGTCGTGAGCGATTGCAGCGGGCGTGTGAGCGTAGCTTAGGCAGGCTAGGAACAGATTACCTGGACCTCTACCTTCTTCACTGGCGAGGCTCAGTTCCGTTGGCCGAAACTGTGGAAACCTTTATCGCCCTGAAGCACTCCGGAAAAATCCTCGACTATGGAGTGAGCAACTTCGGCATGGATGACATGAAAGAGTTACTGAATATAGATGGCAGCGAGCAGGTTGCCGTAAACCAGGTTTTGTATAACCTGTCTCGGCGCGGCATTGAGTTAGATCTCCTTCCCTGGTGTCGCGAGCATGGAATCCCGATCATGGCTTACTCACCGATTGAACAGGGTCGGCTGCTACACAAGTTAAGGCCTCTAGCCGCACGTCTAGGAGTCAAAGACGCTCAATTGGCGCTCGCCTGGCTTTTGCGCCAGGACGATATTATCGCAATCCCAAAGGCTAGTTCGGAAGCACATGTGCGTGACATTCGTGAGTCTGTGGATCTCAATTTGGGGTCAGAGACCGTTCTCGAGCTGGACAGACTGTTCCCTCGGCCAAACAGAAAGATCCCCCTTGAGATTCTTTGATTGAAAATCAGCGATCCCTTTTCCTGAGAGTTAGTCTCTCAAATCTTATTCTCGCCAAAAACGCCAATGATCGCTCGGTCGAGCGCTCCTGAAGCTAAAGGGGGGAGATTTTTGACTCCTTCCAAAACTCACTAGTAAAATGCCGGGCGAAAATTTCTGGTCGCGAACGGGACCGGTTCGCTTGGTTCGTGTTCAAAAATTAGGGACAGTGTTCAGATAGGGACAGGTCACAGCGACAGGGAAGCGTTCAGCGAAAGGGACAGGTTGGTTTCGACGATGATGTCGCTGAACAGCGCGCGTTCTTTATGGCGCTTCGCTTCGTGAGTTTTATTTTGTTTTAAGAGGAATGCCGGTTTGCTTCTCAATGTCTAGCAATTGAGGGAACCGGTCCCGTTAATGCAGAAGGTACCAAAGATCACGGGCCAGCAGTTTACTGCCGGGTTTAAACGCAAATTGAGCGCAGACCCCTTTAGCTTCAAACACGGAATCTCCAGGCGACTCCGAATGAGAAATGAGCGTTCGGATCAAGCGGACCCTTCACAAAGTCTAATCTGAATTATTGTCAATCAGATAAGACGACCGATTCAGCGGTACTTACGCCGAACTGCCTGAGGTTTCCTGGACTTTTGTTTGCCAGTGAAACTCGACGGGTATCTTAACATCCGAGTGAAGGCTTTTGTGCACTGGGCAACCCAATGCAGCCTGTTCTAAGGCAAATCGTTGAGGGTGATCTTCCGGCACGCTAACATATAAATTGACGTTAAGAGCCCTAATCCTGCGCTGTGGTTGCGACTGCATTTCTTTCAGGATTTCAACGCGCGTACCACGCAAATCAATTCCGTGGCGTTCGGCGAAAATTCCCATGGTGGTGATCATGCATGTTCCCAGTGCCGTCGCGACAAGATCAGTCGGGGAAAAGGATTCAGCCTTACCTCCGTTATCCAGTGGAGCATCCGTGAGGAGCTGGGTACCCGAGGGAGTATGAGTTGCTTCAGTTCGTAAGTTACCTTCGTATTGTGCAACGATCTTAACCATCCATGAATCTAGCTCCGAATTTTCGTTGTGCGCCAGCTAACTGACAGGTTGAAAATTCGGGTGCTCGACCAAGATTGTTCGGATGACGGAAGAGAAGCTGATCTTATCCACTGCGAGTGCATGGGCGTTAGGGGATCAGTTCGAGAACACTCAGGCGCAAAAAAA
>JAFAXJ010000378.1 GCA_019241095.1 Verrucomicrobiota bacterium
GGGATATTTCTTTAACGGGCTAAGAAGTCGAATTACGGCAGAAATTTCGGTAGGCATTTAGTCGTGTAGCCCGAAGACTCAGAGCCTGATTTATTAGTTTTACTGTAGAATGATTAAGAACGCAGTGTCATAGGTAAGGGTCGACCTGGCAAGCCGATCCCTGGAGCTGGAAAAATCTTCCCAGAGCACCCCAAATTAATTCAACGCCAGCTACAAACGTTTGATGCCAAAGATGTTCGAACCTCAAGGCAGCGCCACCTGCCCTGAAGACCAAGTTGTTCGATATGGCGGCGATGCAGCGGATCGAGTAGCTCCGACATCCATCTCAATCGCGGCTTCTCATCAGCGAGGTCGTGAGCAAAATGTATTGGTCCATACAGGTGCTTCGCTGATTCTAGCAGTATCAGCTTACAGCGGAAGCTTGAACAAGCCGCGTTTTCCTTCACTCACGCCATTCTGCATCGTGAACAACAAAACGGGCCAAATTTTCACGGGTCACCCAAAACTGTCCACTAGAGGTCGAAATCAACGGTTTAAAACCAGCCGATTCTTGGAAGCGAAAAGATTGGGCCGCTGGAGCGCTTCCAATTTTGCGCTTTCGCTTGGAGGAATGTAGACCGCTTGCCTCGATTGCTGCGAGTTGACGAATCGTGTGAAATCCGATAGACACGCGCGAACGTAGAAAGGCCGACCTTAGGCAAGCAATAGCACAATCAAATGTGAATGGGAGGCGGGTGACAATGTCTGGGCTTGCGTACGCGCTTCAAAGTGAACAGGAGTTGTGATGAGTAGCGTAGAAAACGTGTATACCCACTCAGATGTGCTTCCTGAGGACGACATCCTGGCAGGAGTGCTGAATTATCTGAACGGCGAGGAACTGCTGTCCAAAACACAGGCCCTCTGTCTTTCGACCGTAGACGCCGAGGGCTGGCCAAAGGCCGCTCTGCTTAGTGCAGGCGAAATCCTTGCCCTCCCAAACGGACACTTACGCATTGCCCTCTTTGCGAGCTCGGACACGGTCGCCAACTTGGAACGAGACGGGCGGCTCACCCTCAGCCTGGCGCATAACGGTGGTATGTGCTCACTGCGCCTGAGGGCTCGCAAATGCCGCCAAGGCATGCCCGAGTTGTCGCTGGCATTCTTCGAGGCAGAGATCGAGCGCGTGCGCCTGCACAGAGCGCCGTATGCTGATGTCACCGGCGGCATCAGCTTCGCCCTGCATGAGCCATCAGCCGTGCTTAACCGTTGGAGGCGACAGATCGAGGCCCTCCGAGCCGTCTCCTGAGCCGCCGAAACAAATTGTTCCCTTTAGCCATGATAACCTTCAAAGACCTTCGTGAATTCCTTCAGCTTCTAGAGGCCGAACAGCGAATCCGAATCCCGTAAGCCATGACTCAGGAGCTGTGCTCTCAGGACTTCGTGTGGGATGAGCTTGCCTTCTGCGATCTGTTTGAGCTTCATCCAAGCCGGCCAAAAACTTGGCTTCGTCCGCGATTTGCCGAAGTTCCGAATCCGTGTTTCGGCAACTCAGCCACGATTTCGTCGAAGCCCACCTCTGGATCTTAGCGCATAGTAAACCGGGTTACGACGCCTAAATTTTTACATCCTGCTTGCGGCGTCTTAAATCAACACACCAGTCTGTCGAGTGGCGTCGCCCTCCTCTTTAGTGATAGCTGGCAACTGCAAAACATTGCTAGCCTTTGTTTTCACAAATAAGGTGGTCTGGCTCCGCTAGCGGCTCAAAGTATGGTCAAAGACGCGCCCGGTCTGATGCGATCGGGCGCGAGCCTGGGGCGTTGGGTGGGTTAAAACCAGCAACGGTTTGGACGTGCCTTGGGGCCAGAATACATTATCGAGGGTCGCATTCTTACCCGCCAGCGAGAACCCGAGAGTCCTTTCATGAATTTCCCAGCCTACTACTCCGGTGAATACAATTCCTGGCACTGACTCCCCAATCCTGTAATATTTTAGACGGCCATTTCGACAATTTCGATGTTTGCTGATTTGATGAATGCTTGAAGAAAATCTACCGTCGGAAATCCTTTTTGGTGTCGCTTGACATCGCTAGTACAGTAATATATCTGGACCCAACCCCCCTGCCTAGTGATGCCGCAACGTCCGAGTAAATTCTC
>JAFAXJ010000453.1 GCA_019241095.1 Verrucomicrobiota bacterium
ACAATTCCAGCAACTCCACGAGCGATGGCGTCCTGAGCGTTTTTCAGCTGAGTTTGGGCATCGTTATGACTATCGAATGCCTGGAAACCATATCCTTCTTGCTTCGCCACGTTCGCGACGCCTTCTGACAAATAGCGCCAAAATGGCAAATCAAGGCCCGGGGTGAGATACACAATATCCTTAGCTTGAGCAACCAACTGAAAAGCGAGCGCTAAAACAACCAAGACAGCAGACAAAGTTTTTCTTTTCATGTTTCAAAGGGGGGAGGATCAGACAGTGCGAATATACATTCGCATACCGGGGAATGGAGGAAAAAGTTGACCTTTCTGGCGAGCAAGGCTCTTTAGCGTAAGGCTTCTCGGGAACTTCGAAGGCGTGCAAGGATCGATCAGCGAATCAACGTCTCCTTCGGGGAAAAACGCCAGGAAAGACCTTGATGTTTGTCGGGCCTGGAGTCCAATCAACCGGCTGGAGCGCAGACGCCAGAATCATACCGCCAATCAGCTCAAAACGCGGACTCCCTTCCGGAACGCTCCGGTAGTCCACGACGTACAAAGCTCTGGTTTGCGCCCAAGCCGGAGAATTGGTACTGCTGGAGCACCAAAATTCAAGGTTCCAAGTAGTGCGCTTTGCTGAGTCCGCCAACCCGATCCGATGTGCGAGTCCTTCAAACAGCCGAAGGCCAGGACAGAAGCTTGGAATAAATCCGTGCTGGTAAACTCATGCTATGACTTGGTCTTTATGGAAAATAGCGCTGAAATCAGATCCACCAACTCGAGGTTCAAATGGCTCCTGTTCGTTGCAGTTATGCCACTATGGAATTGCAACAACAGTTTAGCTGAAAATGCCGAATCGATTGCTGCCTCCGCGAAAGATGCGCAACCAATTCAAGTGGGCGTTCCGGCTCCGAACGCGCATCTACGAAACATGAAAAACGAAGAGACCAGCCTCCGTGAGGTGATTGCCGGTAAACCGACCGTGCTAATTTTCTATCGAGGCTCGTGGTGCCCGTATTGTAACGCACATCTTTCAGGTTTGCTCACAATCGAAGGAGACTTGCTGCGTTTAGGTTATCAAATTGTAGCGATCAGCCCTGATCGCGTTGAAGAATTAAATCAAGCGTCCGACACAGATCACTTGAACTACCAATTATTTTCCGACGAGGAAACAGAGGCAATGAGAGGATTTGGGGTTGCATACCGTGTTGACCACATGACGATGTCAGCCCTCAAACGACACAATGTGGACCTGGAAAAGTCTTCCGGTCGAACAGATCACATTTTGCCGGTGCCCTCTGTCTTTATCTTGGATCGATCCGGAAAAGTCGTGTTTGTTCATGCAAATGCCGATTACAAAATCCGTATGAAAGGCTCGGACGTATTGTCGGCGGCCAAAGCTTCGGAAGAGGCTGGACCCCCTTAACTGACTGCCTCAGATAATCAGCAATTTTCTTTGTGCAAAACAGTTTGCCAGCCTTTCGTAAAGAGCTCACACCATCCTTCATGTATATCCACAAAAAACCCTCCTGGTACTTGCCAGATTCGGGCGTGACCCCGCAGGCAGCTTATCTGGGCAGGCGCAAATTCTTAAGGACCCTTGGCATGGGTGCAGCAGCAACGGCCTTCACGCGGGTGCCCGGCATTTCCGCCACAGCGGGTTTTCCAGACACCCTGAACCCTTCATTCAAGCTTTCGGCAGTAAAACTGACGCCTTACGACCTGATCACCACTTACAACAATTTTTACGAATGGGGCTTGTCGAAGGACGAGCCCAGCAAACTCTCAAATCAAGGCTGGAAAACTGATCCTTGGACAATCGAGATTGGCGGTCTTTGCGCGAACCCGGCTAAATTCGCTGTGAACGATTTGATCAAAGCGGTGGGCGGCATAGAGCAACGGAACTATCGGCATCGGTGCGTCGAAGCCTGGTCGATGGTTGTGCCTTGGGACGGATTTCCGCTTGCGAAGCTTGTCACCTTATCGTCGCCAAAACCTGAAGCTAAATACGTTCAGTTCACTTCCTTCCTGGATCCAAAAATTTGCCCTGCCCAACGTTCGAATGATTTCGCCTGGCCCTTTACCGAAGGTTTGATGCTGGACGAAGCGATGAACGAATTAGCATTCCTGGCAACAGGGATCTATGGCAAACCCCTCCTCAACCAGAACGGCGCGCCCATTCGGCTGGTCGTACCATGGAAATATGGCTTCAAAGGCGCCAAATCGATTGTTCGTATCGATTTCGTCGCGACCCAACCAAAAACATTGTGGAACCAGTATGCTCCGGACGAATATGGGTTCCTTGCTAATGTAAACCCGGAAGTTGATCACCCGCGCTGGAGCCAGAGAAGTGAGAGAGTCATAGGTGGCGGATTTTTTTCCAGCCGGCAGCCGACACTCAAATTCAATGGGTACGAAAAGGAAGTCGCTGCATTGTATGCGGGAATAGATTTGCGCAAAAACTTCTGATCTGATGATGAAAACGATTGCGGCAATCATCGGTCACAAAGCATTTGCGCTTTCGGTGATCATCGGGATTGGCGTATGGCTACTGATCGTTCCGGCATTCACTGGCGGGCTCGGGGCCGATCCTTTGGACAGGCTCTTGCATGTGAGCGGCGAGATCGCGATCTGGACACTTGCTGCTGTACTCTCCTTAACTCCCTTGAGGGTTCTGTTTCCTAAGTCCCGCATTGTTAATGCATTGAACCGTCATAGACGGTATATCGGGGTATCCTCATGCATCTATGCTTTGGTCCATTTCTCCTGTCATCTGCTTTATCAGGGTGATTGGGATGATTTGCTGGCAAGTTTTTCCAAACCATTCATTTGGCTTGGAGCTTCCGGGCTACTAATCCTGGTCGTGCTAGCGATAACCAGCAATAACTGGACGGTTCGTAAGCTTGGTGGCAGAAATTGGAAACTGTTGCATCGTCTCGCCTATCTGGCAGCAGCCATTCTTATCTACCATCAATCGATAGCAGGCAAAGGTCACTGGTACATTGCGCGATGGCTGCTTTTTGCATTGCTCAGTTTAGAGCTAGCCCGCTTGGTAAAGACGCAAATTACAAAAAAGAATCCGAGAACTGCTGTAACGACTGGAAGCCGGCAGGAAATAAAGAGTACTTGATTCAAACACGGGGTTTCCGACGCGAAATGCCGCTCTTTATGGACCCAGGTTTCCAGAGTTGACCCGAAAGCAGCCGCTTCTGCGGCCAGTTCGGAAAATTAAGCCCCCGGAGCAAGCTTGTAGCCACAACTACCGCAAAATCGATCTGCAGAGCCGGCGGGTTTTCCGCATTGGGTGCAATAGCGCTGACTATGGCCTGTAGCTTGGGATGATAGACTCATATCTCCCATGACCATATGCATATTTCCCATGCGCATTTCCATCGGCCGCATACCTTCCAACGGTTTAAGCGGTTGCATTGGCTTCATCGGCTCCATGGGAGCCATCGGTTTCATCGGGGCCATTTTCTCCGTCCGGAGGTTTGATTCTTTCATGGGAATTTTTTCGGCATCTGTAAGATTTGGCTCCAGATCAAGATGTTGTATCTGACCCCCGGAAATTCGAATGAAATAGGGACCGTTGTCTAGTTGCAACCTCAAGATCAGCTGACCTTGTGTACGAAACAATTCAGGAGGTTGTTTCCACTTTCCAGTCGCGAACTTGCTGGACTGGCTTTGCTGCTGGCCCTCGTTGCCGCTGCCCACCATGACGGAAGTATTGGCATCATCATTTTCAGCAACGAGTCGTTGCCCATTATCTAGTTCGGAAGAATAGGTCATCGGATAAACTCTTTGAGTTGCTAGGTCGTATGGCATCATGGATCAGTTAAGACCGTCTCGTCAACTGGTCGACCCATCTGAATTCCACACAGAGAAGGTCAGTGCGCCGAATCACAGCTTTTTTCGGAGACATCAGCCAACAGATGAGCCACTCGCAGTGTCGACGCTTGTGCCCTCTATGTTTTTCAGCTTTGGCATTTTACCTTACCCACATGTCCGTTTCAGGCCGTATTCCAAAGGCGTGGATCAAAGCCTATTTTTACTCCGTCGCTAATTGCCACCTTGTGGAAGTGAGCGTGACGGGGATTTAGGACGAAATTGCGCTCGATTCGGATGACAGCGCTTGGCACTGAAAGGATTGCAGAACGCTCTTGCAGAAACCATTCCTCGCCGAAAGCCTGAGCGGCCGTGATCGAACCGTCCTGTCTAAGCCCGGTCAGCCAATCAGAAGGTGGAGTTTCGACTAGCTCCACAAGTGCTTCATCGAATCCAAATTGAAAGTACACATACTGATCTTCAGGATCATAGCCGGCTTGGTTCACCCTTAACTCAAGAACGGCCAATGACAAATGTTCCGATCCGTAGATTGCCGGAATACTTTTCGGATTCCAGCGTCCCCCGAATCGCTTGGCTCCTTCGCCCTTGAATGCATCAGACGCTCGTGCCTGGCGAACCAAGCGATAGCCCACCATCAAGTGTGGACTCCATAATCAATGCGCCCGAGCACGTCTTCTACCTGGCTTGCACCAAGGGAAGTATCGGCTCGTTGCAGTGGCGTTTCTCCCCCGAAAGCCGCAATGCGCGTGTTCATCCAGCCTCGCGCCTTCTCGGCATTACCGAAAACCTCAGCGGCACGCTGGAGAATCTTCGCCACACGTGCGAGCCGGTCGGATTCCTCGGGTTTAAGAACTCCGTTCTTTAATCGCCGGTCAAAGGTTCTGTCCGGGATTTTTAATACTCCCGCTAGTTGGCGATCGCTCATCTCGAGATTCGCGGCGACCGTTTTAAATACGTCTATCGATAGTCCTTCCCGAACGTTCCCGATTGTAACGGGACCAGGTTCGTCGCGACGCTCCCTTAAAACATCGGGTGGAGACCCCGTTTCGTGAAAGGCACGCCTGACCCTTTTGTTCTCGCTTGCCATCTGGCGCATAGAATAACGCCATCTCGCGACTTTTGCAACTCTTCTCAAATCAAGAATGTACCGTTACAGCCAATCAGAGCATTAAGTTTTCAGAATTTTTGTTGTTGGCGCTTGGCGGCGTAGCCGTCGCACTCACGCTCACAAGGATCAAGGCCAGTTACGAATCCGCATGAGTAAGACAACACCCCCAGCAGGGTAAGGCCATTCTCCAGGACCGCCGATACTCCCGCCACCCTGATTGCCGTCATAGAATAGTTCTCCAGCAATCGGACCAGGTTGGCGCTAGAAGTAAAAACTTAATTCGTAGAACGTTGAGGAAACCTCAAAGATACGGAACCGTGTGCTCCAGTTCCTTGACCAGGGTGCCTGAGAGGACATAAGGTTGGCCGAAAAATCTATGCGGATGGTTTTTGCTTGGGCCTTTCTTTTCGCGTTTCGCTCTGTTGAGGCGATGTACGCCCAAGCCGTGGCTCCTGATCAGATCAATCCACCGTTTGGTTTGCACTGGGGTGAAAACCAAAAGCAAATCACAGCCACTATGCAACACGCGGGCGCCAAAATTGCACAGAAACACAACGTCTCCGGGCGTGAAGCCTGGACGATCGAAGGCTTGGTGCAACCGGCGTTGAAACGAGCAATTCTCTATTTCGGCACTGAAAAGACTTTGGTTGAAGTCGAGCTTCAGTATCAAGATCCTTCCTGGGACTTAGTCGCCTACGAGGAATTCCTCAAAATCGCACGCGACCGCCTTCAGGCAAGATACGGGCCGCCAACTGTCCTTGCTCGAGACAAAAGGCCGGAAGGCGATGTGATGCAGACGGTAGTCGGGTTTCAGTGGCAACAGTACGCCAGCAGTATTCAGCTTTTCTTCTACTCAGCGGAGCGCAACACCGACGCCTATCGATCGGTCAGCTTGCATTATCGTGCTGGATAGATCTAAAGGATGTCTGCAGAAACGGCGCGCCTCGCTACTTCTTGTTGCATAAAACAATTCTAGTACCCGACCTTGCTACGGGCCTCAGAGCTCCCCCGTGTGGCAACAATTCTGATTTCCACTCCTCAAAAGCCGCTTGCTCGATAATCAGAAATACTTTCCTGTTCGTACGCCACTCTTGTCCGACCTGTTCGTGACTGATATAGTGATTACGTCCGATGCCAAGGGATCGCGTCGCAAACTCCATGTCAGGGTTGGCATCCACCCAGTAGATAGTTTTAGGAAGATAGAAAAAGAGGCTCGTGTTCTGATTTGAGTCTCCTGAACATACGATCAGCGCTCCAGAATCGGCGTTCTTGAAGATATAGCTCGCCATCCTCTCGGATGAGAAATAGTCCTGTACGACTGAAAAACCGTGCGCCGTCAGTGCAAAGGTGATGCTCATGAGAACTACCAGGACGGTCAGCCCGGAAGCCACTGTCTTGCAACGTGAGGAGACGAGCAGGAAAATTCCAGCAAGCAAGCTGAGAGATGCATAAATGATAAGCACCGGCTTTAAGTAAAGCCACGCTGATTCGGGTAAATCGCGCAAGACATTCACAAAATTGTCTCCGGACTCCAGAGTCGTGACCTGCTTAGTGGCCAATTGCGTATTCAAGTAGCCCGTGAGAAAAAAAACGCCACCGATTCCGAGCAATCCCAGCAAAAATAGAATTGCTCCTGGGAGTTGAAAGATCCGGCCATCTCTTTGGCTCGTGATGGCCCAGGCGAGCCAAATCGCTACGGGAGGCCACGAAATCATCGTGTAATAGTCTTGAACATTGGAAAAGGTGATTCCGACCGCGTTGATAGCAAACCAGGCGAGAATTAAAACGCTTTCTTGACTGAACCGAACATGGCAGCCGGTCCCACCCTGGCAGCCAATCCGGTTTAAGGTATTTGGGTTGCCCCCGCTCACCAATTGCCGGCGGGTTGTGGCAATCGCAACCGGGAAAAAAAGAGTAGCTGGAAAAAACAAGATCAGATGCTCCAGCCAAAAAATAACCAGATTTACATGATCGGAATCGGGCGGCCATCGACGCCGGAGCATGCTGCCGACCTGCTCGTTGAGAAGCTGATCGGCAATAAATCCGGGATATTTGTATTCCATGAAGGCGTACCAGGGGACCACTAAAAGGAAAAGAAGGAGCCATCCTTTCCTGAGTAAAATGAATCTCCGCCAGATCATACGTGACTCGGGCCGGAGCAGAGCACAAAGGCCTCCTGCACCAGCCGGGATCAACAATGCGTGAACACCTTTTGCCAGGACACCAAGAGTGATGAAAAGCCAGGCAGCAATCAGCCATCTATCGACTCCGGAATGCGAACTCTCCTGTAAAGCTTCCACAAGACACCAGAAGGTCAAAACCAGGAAACAGGCTACGAAAGCCTCTGGCATGATCAGCCGAGTGAACAAGAATGTGCCCATAAAGGTCGATAACAGCATGGCTGCCGCAAGACCTGCTCGATCACTGCCAAGAACGCGCCCGCCCAAAAGTCCCGTACCGAGAAACCACCCTACAGTACCAAGCGCGATCGGAAATCGGGCACCGAACTCATTAGTTCCAAGTGTGCGTAGAGAAAGAATTTCCAACCAGTAGACCAACGGCGGTTTCTGGAGCCGCGGCACACCGTCCTGAGTTGGAGTCCACCAATCGTTTCGATCGATCATCTCGCGAGCGGCCCCGCCATACTGGCCATCGATCTGGTCAAGCAGCCGTGGTACGCCGCAGCTTAGGATGTAAACCAGGCAAACTGCTGCAAAGGCGAAAATCCATGGACGTGGGATTCTAACCCTGTGCCGGACAGATGCTTCAAGCGGCTCAGGCGCCTTCTCGGCCAGTTCTGCCGATAAATATCTGCAATTGGAAGACTGCTCAGAAGGTTTAAACATCATCCCCATTCGTCCATGACGGTTTCCTTGGCCTGTAAGGCGCGAAGGACTACGAACCTGCAGCAAGCCGCTTCAACTTGCCGCCCAAGGCGACCTTTGCAGCGGACGGCATCCGGTCAATAAAAAGGATACCGTTCAGATGATCAACTTCATGCTGGACCGCGCGAGAAAGGAGCCCAGCGGCTTTGAAATGAACCAGATTACCATCTAAATCGGTGGCTTTGACTTCAACCAGAGCGGCTCGTGGAATCTCGCCAGTTATCTCTGGGAAACTCAGACAACCCTCTGTCGCTACTTCCACTTCGTCATGGAGACGCACCTCCGGGTTTACCAATATCAGAGGCATTTGCTGATTGTGATCTACCTCTTCTTCATTGATCCACATTTGGCTTGGCCGGTTCTCGGCCGATGCAACGTCGATAACCGTCAGCTGTAAAGCTGCACCCACCTGCTGTGCGGCAAGACCTACTCCGTTTGCAGAATGCATAGTGTCCAACATGTCCGCAGCCAGAATTTTGATCTGCTCACTGACTTCGACGACTCGCTTTCCCTTTGTCCGCAGCACAGGGTTGCCATACTTCACGATCTCGCGAATCATTTCTGGTCTCTAGGTTGGGTGAAAGTAGGCAAATTTTTTACGCCAGCTTCTCTCAGCGAATCTAAAATCTTAACTAGAAAACCGAAAGACACCTCTTTGGATGCGCTCATAGCAAGGGGGCGCTGAGGTGAATCGGTCTGCATTTGTTTTAGTGCCGGGACTAAGTCATCCACGGTCGAGATCTGGCGATCGCCCAAATAAATCTTCTCGTCCGAGGTTATGGCTAAAACCACTGGATTTACCGGATTATCGTTCAGCGACGCCGTTTTCGATTCTGGGAGATGAATAGCCAGTTCTGATTGCGCAGTCTTGAAAGTCGTGGTGACAATAAAAAAGATCAGCAACATCGCGAAAATGTCGATAAGCGACACAATAATAATTTGCGGAGTGCGCCGGCGCTTAACGTAAAACCTCATTGCACAGCTTCCTCTAGCTTAGCCGACTCCGTCTCTGCCTTCGGACGAATGCGATGAAACATTTTCTCAATCAAGTCAGTGACGAGAGATTCCATTTCAACCGCTAATCGTTCGATCCGCCGGGAGAAATAGCTAAAAGCGATGAGCGAAGGTATTGCAATTGCCAAGCCCACGATAGTGGTGCTTAGCGCTTCCCCGATCCCGCCGGCAATTCCCTTCAGATCCGCGGTAGAGGTCACTCCGGATCCAATATTGCCAAAAACCCGAACGAGGCCATTAACTGCTCCCAAAAGGCCCAGCAATGGTGCGATGCCCACAATGATCTCAAGGATAAAAAGCCCCCCCTCGAGCCGCACAATCTCCTGACGAGCTCGGGTTTGCACAAGATCTATGATCTCTTGCTTGGTCAGTTCGAAAGGTCTCACTACGACTTCCAAAATATTTGACAGAGCCGAATCGTCATCTTGGACCAGGTGCCGCAAATGTTCTGGTTGGTCTCCCGGCTTCATCTTTCCGATCTCTCTCTCGATTAGCGGTGGGATGACAGCGCGTCGCCGCAAACCCGAGAGGCGGAGCAGAATTACCGTCAATGCAGCTAGCGAACAAGCGAGAAGCAGCCCCATAAAGAAGCCGCCTTTCATAAAAAATTGCACAATGTTATCGAGCGGACCCAGATGCAGCATACTTTTAATCAAATGTGAAACTGAACGTGAACTCAACACCATCCGGCGGCACCAATGGCGCCATTTCTTCGGGCATGGGAGGAATGGTAGCGTCTAACACCGACTGAAGCGAACAGGAAGCGAGAGTCTGATTTGAAGAATTCCCAATGATTCGAGCCTCTTCAACTCTGCCATTCCGTTGAACATTGAACCTGACCTGCACTGTACCAACGCTCACGAGATCAACTCGTTCCTGGACGTAATAATACCAGCGTGAACCAACAGCATCCTCAACTGCTTTTTCGAAGCGGCCCTGAGGAGTGCCTAACGCAGCAACAGCCGAGCGGCCGCGATTCGAGATATTACCTTGCAGACTCGTTAATCTCTGCTGAGGCCGGTAAGCGGTGGGCGGCGCACCTTTCTTCACGAGGGTGCTGTTTTTCACTGTTGTTGGATGAGAGACAGGTGTTCGCCTTGGCCGAATCGCGACAGTCGGTGCTGGCACAGGAGGTGCCGGCACTGAAGGTGCTGGGGATGGCGTCGCAACCGGAGAAGGAACTGCGAAAGGAGTTGAAGGAGGACGTAACAGCGCCAGTTCTGTCACTGTCGGTTCCGGCCTGGGGGTTGCCGCAGGGGTGCTTCTCGGTGATGAGCTTGAAACGGGAGAATGGGCTGGAGTTGCTTCAACAATCGGCGTCAATTCAGGCGTTGGGGTTGCTTGCACAACTGGGCGTGCCAATGGACTCGCTTGAGCAACTGGGGTCGCCATCGGGGTTGAAGACGGCTCTGGCACAGGCGTAAATAGCGGTGTCGGGGCCGATTCAGGTACCGGCGTTGCTAAAGGTGTCGTTTCAGCAACAGCTTGAGGTGTGGATTGATCAATAACTGGAGGAATTGCCTCTTCTTTGGGCGTGGACGTCGATTCCGGACTTGGTGTGGCTACCGAAGCAACTTCCGGCGTCGGCGTTGGAGTGCTTTGCGGCGTTGGAGTGCTCTCTGGCGTTGGTGTCGCAACCGGGGATGGTTCCGGTGCAGGAGTTGCTTCCGGGGTTGAGGTCACTTCAGGTTGAGGTGTTGATTCCTGTTTTGGCTGTTGCTGCTGCTGTTTCGGCGCGGGTGGCTGCGGTACGGCTTCTTCTTCGCCGGGTATAGGAGCAAAAGTCTGACCATTAGCTGCAAGCGATTGGCCCTCGTTCTTGAAACCTAAATCCGGTTGTTGTTTCCCTTCCTGGGTCGGTAGAGGAGCGTCACCCTTTGGAGCAAGCTCGCTTGCAGCAGCGGTATCTTTATCCGATTCGAAGGCTGGATTATCCGGCTTTTGATCGGTTTTTTGGTCGTCATTCGTCCGGACATACTGCTTCTGATCTTCTTGCGGCGGGGGAGAATCCAGCATGGTGAGTTGCGTCGGCTGTTCGTTAGCCGACGCCTTCTCAGGAACGGCAGGCCAAATCTCGTTAACGCCCCAAAGTAACAGGATGATTACAACGTGAAATAATATCGATCCGGCTAGCGCCAGAACTATCTTTTTCCTATCGGACATCAACAAAATCGCGGTAGACTAAATCGCTCGGTATTGCATCACAAGTTCTTACTCAAATCAAAATTGATTCTTTAGCTCAAATAATTCTTTAGCTTTTCGATAATACCTGCTCATGAAATCTAGCTCTCTGGTTGCGGTTGTGTTTGCTCTGGCAACCCTGGAATTCGGCACACACAATTCCCAGGGAACTTCGGGCGCCACAGCTTTCGACGGAAACTGGTCTGTCACCTTAGATGCCAAAGAGTACAGAAATCCGAACGGCAGTGTTGCGCTGGCTTTTATCAGGCGCTTCACCGCAACTGTCAAAAATGGGGTCTTCCACGGTGAGATCGGGACCCGAGGCAAACCGCAGTGATACGAGCTTAGCGGAAAAATCCAGTCTGACGGCACGGCCTTACTTCGCGCAAATGAGATCACGGGAGATCAGAAGTACAACTTTACGCTATCTCGAAATGCACCTCCGGGTGAGGGGATAGGCTACTCGTACCAAGTCACAGCGCACTTTAACAATCGGAACGGAACGGGCCGGTCGAGCGATCGGCGCCCCAAGATCTTTAGTTTCGTTAGGAGTTGAAGCATCGTCCCGCCTTCGCTCTTGAAGAGAGTATCTCGCGCAAGATTCCTGCATCGAGCCGCATGCTTCTTCGCTCAACCGTCCCTGAAGTGGCATGCTCACTGTGGGTCCAGTGCGAGAACCGCCGACGGAATGAAACAACGGTACAACATCAGCATTGCAAACCGCCCTGAATAGCGTTATCGCGAAGCGCCACTACAGCACTGTTCCGAAGCACCCCTATCACGTCGTAGACAGAAAGCTGGGCGCATCGATGAACATCGCTGCCTTTGCCAAGTTTTTCCAACTGTCTCGCGTTTTCGGTCTGAAAAAGCCATTCTTCCAGATGATCCTCGAAACGTTCATAAAGACTTTTTACTGAAAGAGCGGCGTCTGTGAGATCGTCACGTTCCCGTAGCCTCGAAACCAGCGCTCCTGCAGCGATAGCATCTTCCAAACTAAATTCTTCACCTGTACCGGCGCAGACCAGCAAAAGGACAGGAGGACGTTTTTGAGAAAGATGTTCGGCAAGCGAGTCAATGTTTAACAGTGATCCGATCAATACAGTCGCTGCATTTCTCACGAGCTGAATTGAAACTGTGCCGTTTGTCGTTGTCATAACAACGCGTTTTCCAGACAGGCTTTCGAATTCATATGGTGAATTTCCAATGTCAAAACCTTCTAATGGCAGCCCTCCCCTCTCTCCTGCTAAGACAAGATCTGGATCTTTCATTTTCCAAGCGCGAGCTTCCTCAACGGTTTTGACTGGATATATCTCGGCAACGCCAACGGACAGGCCCGTAATCATGGACGAAGTCGCTCGAAGAACATCAAACACAACGGCTGTACTGCCGCCTAAATCGGTGTCAGATAGACGCCGGATTTCACTGGGGCAAAGCGCTACGTGGGTCATTGTTCCTGCGATAACTCAGACGCCAATGATGAAATAAGTATTGTTGAGCATAGCCTGCGTACGGTCCGAAATAGGCCTCTGAAAATGCGGCGAGTTCTTTCAAAGGAACCTTGGAACGATCTGAGAAATAGACCTTGGTGAGCGC
>JAFAXJ010000484.1 GCA_019241095.1 Verrucomicrobiota bacterium
AACGGCGGCGCACGATTCATTGTTGAATGGCTTGAGCAAAAACTCCTGGAATACGGGCACCAGGTTGAACGTTTTTATTTGCCGTTTTCCGATAACATCCAGGAGCTGCTGTTGCAGATGACCGTTTTTCGGTCTGTTAAAATACACGGTGCGGAAAGAGTGATTTGCTTCCGGCCTCCGGCTTATCTACTCCAGCATCCGAATAAAGTCCTCTGGTTCATCCATCATTTTCGCGGTTTCTACGACCTTTGGGGGACAGAGGCATCACCACCCATGACTGCTTACAACAGAGCGCTCCGACACGCAATCTTTCAGGCGGACGGCATTGGTTTGAGAGAAGCTCGTATGATCTTCACGAATTCCCGCGTGGTCCAGAAAAGGTTGAAAGACTTCAACAACGTGGACAGCTCCGTCTTATATCCGCCGCTGCTGAATCCAACTGCGTACCGAAATACGGGATACGGAGAGGAAGTCGTCTACCTTTCTCGTTTGACTTCCCACAAACGCCAGCATCTACTTGTGGAAGCTATGGCGCATGTGGAAACTGAGGTCAAAGCGCGCATTTGCGGGGATGATCTCTCTGGGGAGTATGCGAAGGAGCTAACGAACATGGTGTCACGCTTTGGCGTCGAGCGCCGAGTTTTAATCGAGAATCGATGGATATCTGAGGAAGAAAAGCGCGAGATTATTGCCCGGTCTCTAGCCGTAGCATATTTTCCTCTCGATGAAGACTCCTACGGGTATCCGACCCTCGAAGCTGCCCACAGTGAAAAACCTGTACTTACTACCATCGATTCAGGCGGCGTGCTCGAATTCGTTGCTCATGAGTGCAACGGTTTGGTGTGCGACAGCAATGCGCAAGCCATCGCGGAGTCGCTAGACAGGCTTTATGGCGACCGGGTACTCGCCGAGTCATTGGGCAGGGAAGCCCACAGGACCGTCCAAAAGTTGCATATCGATTGGGATAACGTGGTCCGTCATCTTCTAGGTTGAATGTCCTGATCGTTAATAGTGCGGCTCCTTTCGTCGGAAGGGAAGCCAAAGAACTTGAAGACCACCTCTGCGAGCGGTTAAATGCGACACACGCTGTTCGGGCTGAGGTTTTGCGAATACCTTTTTCGTGGGAACCGTTGCAGGAGTTGACCGAGCAGATCTTTCTCAACTGCACACTTAAGCTTCCTAATGTCGACAGGGTGATCGCTTTGGGTTTTCCGGCCTACCTCATTCCGCATTCCGATAAGATCATTTGGCTCACGCGTCTGTGCCGGCGTTTTGACGATCTGTGCGAGCCTGGTAAATCAAGCCTTCTGAAAACGGCTTTGGGAGATCACTGCTGTATAATTAGTGCCGCTGAGGCTGAGTCTTTTTCCAAATGCCGAAGGATCTTTACCGCCTCCCAAGTTATCCGAGAGCGGCTGAAGCGTTGCACCGGCTTCGACGCGCAGGTGCTCATTCCGCCATTGGATTCGTTTCAGGCGAGCTGGCCGGCCACAATCGAGAGACTCCTGTCATGAAGATTGCCTGGCTAACTCCTTATCAGAAATCCTCGGCAATTGGCAGATTCAGTCGTTTAGTCGCCGAAGCTTTCGATGCGCGCGGCCATTCAATCACCTTGGTTTCCTCCGATCGTATGCAGGCGTTCGAGAATCGTCCCCCGCCTGCGGGAATCGAGCTGCTGCATTGGTCTTTTTTCGAGCTCTATCCTGCTGCCGCTGACGCCTACGACCTCATTGTTTATAACATTGGCGATAATTACGAACGGCATTTTGGCAGTCTCAGATTGATCGACCGTCATCCCGGTCTCTGTATCATTCACGATTTTTACCTCGTAAATCTTTTTCTTGAATGGTCTGGAGGCGGTGTCAAACCACCTCTGGCCCATTCAGTAATCTCTTCGTTATATGCGGAGAACGCGGCAAATGAATTTTGGGATCGAATCGGACAGCCGGAGTTTCTCGAGTGGTCCGCTTCGCATACCCCAATGACGGAGTGGGTAGCTCGAAAGGCGCTTGCTGCCGTCGCGCACGCACCGTTTTACAAACCAAGGGTGATGGACGGTTGCGCGGGTCCAGTGAGCGTTCTTGCCTTAGCTTACGACGCGCCGGAGCTTTTCCCAGTGATCCAGGATCAAGTCCGGCCTGTAAGGATCCTGACCGTCGGCTTGATCAATAAAACCAGACGCGTGCAGTCGGTCATCGAAGTAATTGCGGCTTCGCCAATACTTCGAACCCGCTGCGAATACAACATCGTCGGGCAGATAGAAACATCGTACAGGATTGCCCTCGAAGCACAAATCGATAAGTTAAAGCTGAACAACGTCGTGCGGTTGCATGGATACATCGATGATGCCGAATTGGGTAATCGATTTAGCGAGTCAGACATCGTCTGCTGTCTTAGACTGCCTGCCCTTGAAGGGGCGTCCGCCGCATGCATCGAAGCCATGTTACATGGGAAAGCAGTCCTGGTATCGGATACAGGTTTCTATAGCTCAATTCCTTCCGATATTGTCTTAAAGATCAGACCAACAGATGAGGATCTTCGCCGGAACCTGGAAATGCTCGTTGTCGACCCAGACCGAAGGCGTATCCTTGGCCGGCGTGCGAAGGATTGGGCCGAATTAGAGTACGCTCCGGATACGTATGTTCAACGCATTGAACCTCTGTTTGAGGCTGCCGTTGCCGTAAGGCCGCTCTTCGATACCCTGAGGCAGATCACCCCGGTCCTTCGAAGCTTGCGTGTGCAGCCCGAGGATTCGATCGTTCGACAGATTGGATCTGAGTTTCAGGAAATGTTTGTGGCGGAACGCAAAAAAACCAATATGGAATCTGAGCCTACTCGCGCAGACCCGGCAAAGTCGGTTTCAAACATGCTTCGGGAGCCGCTGCCCGAGCCGATGGGCTCGGGAGCTAAATCTGAGGCAGTGTCTGAGGGATCGAAGGCACCTGCTCAGCAAGACGGGGGCAAGCATGAGCAACGATCGGCAGGCAGCCGCGCGCGCGCAGCACTGTGGAAGTTCGCCGTGTTTTGTACAGAGCCGATTTTGTCCCGGCTTAGAAATTATTTGTTATGGAACCTCAACCGCTCAACAGCGACCCTGATCGAGCTTACCCGGTCAGCAAACCGTCGCGCCGCCGCGACTTCGCACGCTGTTGACGCGCTGAGAGAACGGACCGAAACGCTGGCGCGCAGAGAGGAGTTTGAAAATCTTGCAAAGCAATTGGCAGCTTTGGAGTCACGGTCTAATAATGCGAACCGATTGATCGAGATCTTTCTAAGTCGTAATGTTCTTATTTTTGGAGATGCAGTGGTTGCTCGGACCCCCAGCGGCTATCTCCTGGCGCCGAATGACGATCTGTCCTCGATTTTTGCTCTCGTGGAAGGCGAGCGCCATAAAAGTGCAACATGGGAGCTGCTCGATCTCGCGCTGAATGAAGAGATGACTTTCATTGATGTTGGGGCGCATATCGGCGTTCATACACTTCACGCCGCGAGACGAGTCGGACCGAGCGGGACTGTAATCGCTTTCGAACCCACTCCTGACGTTTTTAACCTTCTACAAAGATCAATTCATCTCAATGGGCTGGAGAAATGGTGCAGATGCGTCAATGTTGCGGCTACCTCGACTGAAGGGAACGCGACACTGCACATGTCTCTGGATTCCCAGCACAATTCCCTGTATTCACTGGGAATCGAGGAAAAGGCGAGCGTCGGGGTCAGAACAGCAGCCCTTGACAACGTACTTCAGGGAATCAAGCGGATTCATGTGGTCAAGATCTCTGCGCAAGGCGCCGAACTCGACGTGTTGGAGGGGATGAAGCAGATTCTGAGTGATCATCGTGACCTGCTGCTGATCGTCGACTATCAGTTGCCTCACCTAGATCGCTTAGGACTCAAACCTTCCGACTGGTTTCGCCGTTTCTTAGTCCATGGATTCGATCTATTCTCAATGGACGAGCAAGGTGATAGGTGGTTGCACGTTCCTGAAGAGAGCGCGAACCAGTTGCGGTCAACAACTGTGGCCTTTGTCAGGCCCGAGACAATGCTCTGGACGATCTTGAGGCAGCATGAAAAATGAGCCGGTCGTTATCATCGGGTCTGGCGGACACGCTAAAGTCGTGATCGAATTGATACGCGCAGAAGGAAAATTTCAGATCGCGGGCTGCACTGGACTAACCGGCGAGGGTTTTGTGCTGGGCGACGTACCGATCCTCGGTACTGACAGCGTTCTAAGGTCCGTCCTGGCCGGAGGCGTAAGGAAAGCCTTCGTCGCCATTGGCGACAATCATTTGCGTGTAGAATTGCTCGGGCACGCGACCGAAATAGGGTTCGAACCAATCAATGCTATCAGCCCGAGTGCGGTCATATCTCCGTCCGCAGCACTCGGAAAGGGAATAGCGATCATGGCTGGAGCAGTCATTAACGCTTCCGCTTATATTGGGGATGGAGCGATCATCAATACCAACGTGAGTGTGGACCATGACTGTTTTCTAAGCAATGGCGCCCACATATGCCCGGGCAGCGCTTTAGCCGGAAATGTTAGAGTCGGAATCGAATCCTTTTTAGGGACTGGTACCTGCGTTGTTCCCGGTGTCCACATAGGAAACCGGGCAATAATCGGCGCGGGCTCGGTTGTTGTCAGGGACATACCGGATGACGTTACGGCAATCGGGGCGCCCGCTCGCATTGTAAGCAAAACAAGAATGTAACAGCCGCCGCGAGTGCAACCATGAGGAAGTTGCGCAGCCTATTTCCGACGCCTCAACTTGGCAGCCTAGGGTGCGAGAGGAGAATCGCTTGGGCCAATGATTGCACCAGACGCTCAAAGCAAACCGAAGATTTGCCCTTCCAAACGAAAAAAGCTAACAAAACTATTTTGTTAACGAGCTTGCTCCCAGACTTTTCAACCTCAAGCGGGGCATACTGCATTCATGGGTTGTCGTCGAGACTGTATCAGTTCAGATCGGAAACGTGTTTCAGAATAAAGTGCCACGGCTCTTCCCGGCGAGGCACAGACGGTACATCGCAACCTGCGTAATGGAAAAGCAGGTTAGGTTTGTGAAAAGGATCGTAATTGAGAAGATCCCCCCAAGTGCTCCGCAAGTGGCGCCATTTTCCTGAATCCTCAGCGTTATTCGCACCGCGAGACGCCCTTCCAAATGATACAATTCAGCGAATGGCGTCCAAACCACGCGGTATCCATGGGCGCATATTCGCAGGCAAAGATCGACGTCATTAGAGGTGACTTGCAAGTCAGTTGCATCAAACTGTCCTACTTCGAAAAACACCTCACGGCGAATAGCCACGCAGGCAGCCGTGAGTGCGGACAAGCTGCGGCAAGCGCCAATTGGCCAAAATGCGGGATAGTCCGTCTCCTTGGAGCGATGCACGTGTACCACTGCGCCATCCGGCCCAAGGACCAACCGCCGTGCTGAATCCGCCAATCCGCCGTCTAACAGTTTCGCCCCAACAATCCCGACGTCAGGGCCGCAACGCTTGAGAAATCATCTCCTCAAGCCAATCGCCATGGATTACATCAACATCATTGTTCAAAAAAACCAGTACTTACCCTGCAGATTCGTTACGGGCCGAGTAATTAAACGAACCGGGCCGTTTCGAGACTCTTACCCGGCTATCATCAGCAATCAACCGTTCGAATAATTCGTGAGTCGCAGCCTCAACGCTGCCATTGTCAATGACAGGAAGTTCCATATTATGATAGTCAGTCCGAAGAAGCACGCCTTGGACGCACCGGTGCTGCAGGTTTGCCTTATCACGGGTTGGAATCATTACAGACACTAACAGCACTTCTCTGGAAGAGGTTAACGAATGCGGAGGCGCCTCGGGTTAGATCCAGCTTCCTTCAGCGTCGCATTCCGGTTATCTTCATCCAGGTGTTTGCGCAAAAGCTTTTCTGAATTGATTGAATAGGTAACACCGTCGTTATCCATATCTGCTCCTGTGATGGTACAGAATAGCAGGAATACGCCGGATCAACTTCGGCGGAGTGGCTGGATTTGCGGCGTAAAGCGAGTTGGTGGAACTCTGATCCTGTAAAAATTTGTCAGTGCCCAAGATCCGAAGCGTAGACACGGAGGCATTACCGCCATGCATTCCCCTTTGGGCTAAAGCTACATTGGGAGCGATTTAGCTAGCTGGCGCTATGCACGTAGGTATCCCAGCCAAAATAGGTGGCGAATGCCTCGCCTAAAATCTTCGCTGTATGCGCAGCGTTCATTGCTGCGTGGTGTTCAAAGCCGTTTTTGCAGATGTGCTTCATCAACTCCTGAAGACGGGGCACCTCTACAACGGCGCGACTGCCGAACGTATCCAACGGGTCGTCAACGAACTGACCATCGCCCGCATAGGCGCGGATTATACCGTTACGATCATCCGTGGTAATCCTCGCATAGCTAAACGGACCAGCTGGTGTCCGACCAGCAACTGTACCGTAGGTATTCTCCGTACCCAGTGTGGTGGCAAGAATTTCCGCATTGGCCATTTTAACATCACGAAAAAAGCTCTTGGCCCAATTACCGCAATGGAACAGCACACACTTATTTGGGTCGTTGCCATAATTGTTATTCCAATCGACAAGCGCGCTCGGCTTACCTGATGCTAATTGGAGCGCGTACATCGAAGCCACTCCAGTTACATCTACCTCGCATGCGCTCGGCAGAAGGCTTTCGCTCATCATGCTCATAAGCGTGCAGACGTTGACACCGTAGTTCAACTGAAGCGAATCCCAGCACTGAATCGCAGTCGCGTCGATGCCGTGCTGCTGCATCCAATCATCGATGACAATCCCCAGCTTTGACATCTTTACCAGGGACGGCGCCGGGATTCCGCTCGTCGGTACGTAGGCGCCAATCACGTCCAGGCGCTCCTTCACTCGCTGGTCTCCATCTCCGATCTTTGCCGCGCTTCCAAACACCTCTGAAAGGTCAGCTGTACTAACACTAATACCGAATCCCTGAAGCAGTTTTTCGCTGTATCGCGTCGTATTGAACGCGTTCGGACGCGCTCCGATTGCGCCCAGACGCGCGTTTTTCAATTGTTTTACTACTCGGCACACTGCCGCGAATTGTTGAAGGTCCGCTCGGAAAGACTCGCTTCTCGGATGGACCGTGTGCAGTTCTGTCAGAGTGAATGGAAATCCGTACTGATAGAGGTTATTGCAAACTGAGATCTTGCCGCAGAACGCGTCTCGTCTTCTTTCGAGCGCGAACTTTCCTAAATCATCCGGATAAGCCTGCACTAAGATAGGGACACGAAGAGACGATAATTTGATAGTTTCTGCTATTCCCTTCTCATCTCCGAAATTCGGCAGGGTAACAATAATTCCATCGATAAGATGACGATTTTCGTCAAAAAGCGCTGCGCATTTTTGAGCGTTCTCCCATGTCTCGACCGCGCCGAGCTTAGTCGATTGCTCATCAAGGATTACTGCTTCTATGCTCTGTTCCCGCAGAACGTCGAGCATATCCTGTCGGCCCTGCGCGATAAGACTATCTGGGAAGAAATTCCGATTCCCTACTACCACGCCGAGGACGATATTCTGCTGCCTATTCATAACTTTTCCTTTTGATAGATTTCAGAATTGCCGGGTAAATCTTGCGAGCTTGGCGAAGAAATCCTCCAAAATGAACCTCTGATCCACAGCGCGATAAACGCGGATAGGGCGATTTCGGCCCGTATGGACATAGTTCATTTCAGCGTTAAACTCGGGGGCGGGCCTCCAATCGAACCAACCGCATTCCGGATACATCATCACGCCTATCGCGGGCGAATCGCCGAGCGATCGATGTTCGATAGGACCATGCCGATGGTATTTAGTATTCCATTCCACCAGCTGTTCGACCAGGTACCTACCCAACGCCCCCCTGTCGTAGACTTTCTCCACTAGTTCGGCATAGCTGACAGCCATTCTCTTATACACGGTGCTAGGTATTTGCCATAATTCGATTTTCGACCGGAACACTACGTTTGCCGCTATAATATCATTCCAAAGATTGTATTCCCATCCGCCCACTGGCCAATCCTCGCCGCCAATCCAGACAACACGCACATTGTGTTCTGCAATGGACGGCTCTTCGATCAGAGCTGAGGCCATATCAGTGAGCGGTCCGAGAAACGCTACATGCAACGGGCGCGGATCTTCTTTAAGCGCCTCTTGGATAATTAAGGCAGAACCCTCTGAGGGTACCGGGGTGTATTCGTCCGCAAGCCACTTTTCGGCGCCCGCGTGAACAGGAACACGCCCCTTCAGGTTCATCAGGTCGAGCAGCTT
>JAFAXJ010000636.1 GCA_019241095.1 Verrucomicrobiota bacterium
TGTTAGGTACGATTGGCTTAGGTCAGCTTAAACAAGATTGGCTCGGAAGCCCCGGTCTTGCTCTTTACGCATTGATCGTGGTTGACATCTGGAAATGGTTCGGCCTGCACATGGTCCTTTTTCTGGCAGGCCTTCAGAATATCCCTCTCCAACTCTATGAGGCAGCCAGGATCGATGGCGCCAGTTCCTGGCAATCATTTTTTCGGATCACTCTACCTCTGATGCTGCCAGTGTTTGCCTTTAACATCGTGCTGGCCGCATCGGGAGCCTTCAACGTTTTTGATCTTGTGTACGTAATGACTCAAGGAGGACCGGTCGACGCCACCAATGTCGCCATGACCAATATTTACCGCGAAGCGTTCCAATTCTATCACTTTGGGTATAGCTCCGCGCTTTCAGTTGTGCAGTTAATTATCGTGACAATCGTGTCTTTCGGCATTCTGGCTCTCCTTGGGCGACGGGGCAAAGTGTTGGGTGAAGAGCTCGCATGATCCGGGGAAGCAAACTGGGTTGGGCAGTTAATGCTCTGGCCTACCTCGTACTGGCGCTATTCACATTTGCCGTTGTGTTTCCATTGCTGGCTGTCGTATTTGACTCGTTAAAAAGCCAGAACGAGTTCTTTACCAATCCTTGGGGATGGCCACTGCAACCCGACCTTAGCAATTATTCGTATGCCTGGGGAGAGGCCCACATTCCTCTCTTTATGCTGAACAGCACAATCGTCGCAGGGGCTACGACACTGTTTACGTTAGCCTTATCTGCCACTGCCGGTTATGCGTTTTCCCGCTTTCGGTTCAGAGGCGGTCGTGCGCTGTTTTTCATGTTTGTCGTTTTGCTGATAGTACCGGCTCCGGTAAGTATCATTCCGCTGTATGTAATTATCGCGAACTTGCACCTGATGGATACCTACTTTGCCCTGATTCTGCCTTATACCGCAGGAGGTCTTCCTTTGGGCATCTATTTGCTTCGTGCGTTCTTTTCGGCGATTCCGCGCGAGCTCATTGATGCCGCCCGCATGGACGGTTGCACCGAGGTATCGGCGTTTTGGAGGATAGTAATCCCGATTTCAAGGGGCGGATTGGCTACCGTCGCGATCCTGTCTTTTGTTGGTGCTTGGAACGAGTTCTTCTTGGCTCTGCTTTTCATCCATAACTCTAACCTGTTAACGCTACCACTTGGTTTGCAGACCTTCTTCTTTCAATATCATGTTCAATGGCCCTACTATTTCGCTGGTTTATCGACGGCTATCATCCCAATCATCGTGGTTTATCTCGTCCTTCAGCGGCAATTTATCAGCGGCCTCACTGCTGGCGCGGTCCGCGGGTAATCAAAGTTGATGGCGGTCCGGCCCGGGCGTTCCATTCGATGAAAAACAGTTGATTAAGTGATCCTAAAAAGTACTCTCGTTTTTCAGCGCAAACGCTCGAAAGCAGCCCCTGCGGTCGGGGTTGCCCCCCGGAATTGACAAAGCTCTGCTCGTCACATAAATCCGAAGCGTGCGAAATCGCCTCTTGCGGCAGGGATAAGCCTTTAGGGCTGATCTGCTGTGACGGGCTGCGCTAACGAACAATCCCCCAAAATCATCGATTTGAGATAAGGCATGAACAAGAAATTCTTCGACAAAACCCTGCTTGCCGCTGCGACTGGCATTGCAATCATCAGCACGGCTAATGCCGATACAAAGAATATGCGCATAGCGTTTTCGAACAACTATGCGGGCAACTCCTGGCGGCAAGCCATGTTGAAAAGTTATGACATTGTGACCAAGAAAGCGGTCGCGGACGGGATCGTTGCTGCCGCGGATGTTTTCACCACACCCGACAAGGAAGTCCCAACTCAGGCGGCACAGATCCAGAATCTGATTCTTCAGGGTTATAACGCGATCGTCATTAATGCGTCCTCGCCGGACGCCTTGAATGGCGCAATCAAGCAGGCTACCGATGCGGGCATTGTAGTCGTATCGTTCGACGGAATCGTCACCGAACCTAGCGCTTATCGCGTGGTGGTCGATTTCAAAGATTATGGCGAGCAGGAAGTCGAGCATCTGGCAAAATGGCTGCCGAAGGGCGGAAACCTTCTGGAAATCCGGGGTCTTGCCGGTACCTCCATCGACGGCGTAATCCACTCTGGGATAGCGGAGGGAGTCCAGAAGCATCCGGAATTCAAGATAGCCAACAGCGTTGAGGGAGACTGGGATCAGACGGTAGCACAAAAGGCGGTCGCAACAGTCCTCCCTTCACTCCCTGAGATCGTTGGTGTTGTTGACCAAGGCGGGGACGGTTACGGTGCTGCGCAAGCGTTCGCCGGGGCCGGACGCAAGGAGCCGATCATTATCATGGGTAATCGCCAGGATGAACTCGCCTGGTGGAAGGAACAAAAGGACAAGAACGGCTATACGACATGGTCCGCATCAATCGCGCCCGGGGTTTCGACGCTCGCCTTCTGGGTCGCGCA
Organism: Verrucomicrobiota bacterium; assembly: GCA_019241095.1. GTDB lineage: Bacteria > Verrucomicrobiota > Verrucomicrobiia > Chthoniobacterales > JAFAMB01 > JAFAXJ01. The sequence continues at coordinate 2,455 of JAFAXJ010000636.1, forward strand.
ACAAATCCTAGACGGCCGGAAAGATATTCCGCATGACCTGGTAGTCCCGTATCTAGCCTTCACCCAGGATGATTTCGAGGCTGCACTGCCCAAGATTCCTGTTGGTGGTGTGGCCAGCCATGAGTACACGCTGGACGATGCCAAGAAGGCGATCGAAGCCAATATCAAGAAGTAGCGTGGACAACCTTCCCTCCGATTAGTTGATCGCGTGTGATCTCCGGGAAATTGGGTCCTATCGTCAGCTTGCATGGCGTCGAAAAGCATTTCGGCGCCGTCCACGCGCTTGCGGGGGTGCAGTTCGTGGTCAACGCCGGAGAATGCGTCGGGCTGGTGGGGCATAACGGCGCCGGCAAATCGACGCTGATGCATATTCTGGCAGGCACGCTTTTCCCCGACAAGGGGCGGATCAACATTGGCGGAGAGACTCGGCAAACTTATTCGGTAATGCTTGCACAGAAGCTCGGGATCCGCTGCGTTTTTCAGGAATT
>JAFAXJ010000233.1 GCA_019241095.1 Verrucomicrobiota bacterium
GTTCAGGAAAGACCACCTTTCTGACCTTGATTGGTGCATTACGAGGTTTGCAGAATGGAAGCGTTGAACTGCTAGGCCAGGAGCTCAAGAGCGCCAAACCAGTGATGTTAGTGGAGGCGCGTCGCTCCGTCGGCTTTGTCTTCCAACAGCATCATCTTCTGCCTGCCTTTACTGCCTGCGAGAATGTGCAATTAGCTCTGGCGGTGGATCCTGGCATCCCTTCGTCCAAGTGCCGGACGCGCGCATTGGAACTGCTGGCTGCTGTCGGAATGTCCGAGCACGCACTGAAGCGACCGGCCCAACTTTCAGGAGGACAGAGGCAGCGAGTGGCAATCGCCCGAGCACTAGTGCGGCGTCCCCAGGTGATTCTGGCTGATGAGCCTACCGCCTCACTTGACGGCGCGACCGGGCGGGAAATCGTGAATACTTTGCAAAATCTCGCCCGCGAAGACAATTGCGGCCTAATCCTGATCACTCACGATCCACGAATGCTAAGCATTGCTGACCGCCTTTTGCATCTTGAGGACGGCATCCTAAGCTAATGCTCAATGCGTGCGCTTCTCGTCGCAGTCACTGAATGTTAAGGCTGCCTGTCCTGAATGCTCACCTCTATCGAATCCCCCTGTTTTACAGTTGGTGCGGCTAACGTCTCAACCACCAGGTAGCCCTCATCTGTCTCACTCAAATCATCTACTATTCGGTAATTTACAAGGAGCTCTTCCTCAGAGCTGGTATTTTCTTCCAGGACAAAATCGAGAACGATTCCCCACCCGCCATCTTTTAATTCGACGATCTCTTTTACCGGCAAGTTCAATTTTCGCATAAGACGCCCAGCTAGTTATTTCGCGACCACCCGGCTCCTCGGAGCGACTTTTTTGACAGAGGGGTCGGTAATCTATTTCTGCTGATTGAGAGAGATGCCAAGCTGGTTTTGAGGGCCGATCATCTCGACTTCCCGTGAGTCAGACGAGTCCCGTGCCGTGATTTTATCGATTCAACGATATTTGTGGAGATTAGGTTCTACTTTCCTTACCCGGGCTTCAATTTCACCCGATATTAGTCCTATCTCGGGCTACGCAGAGACACTAGCTCGCGTTCTAGACTTTCGATTCTTTCATTCAGAGGTTTAATGAGATTTATGATTGCTTCCTCCGTGAACCGCGGAACAATATATTTGGGACAGTTCCAGTCATACGCTTCTACGGTAATCATCATTGCGCGATCGATTTTGGGGTTGAGGCGTTCACGCATCACGCCGGGCAGGTCCGCCTGCTCGATCAACTTGGCTAAGCCAAAAATTTTCAATCTGGTGCTGTCCGGGTAATTGATCAGAAACAATGAAATCCGGGGATTGCGGCTCAGATTTCCGAAAGTAATATACTGGCGGTTGCCGGGGTACTCCGGAAAAGCAAGCGTTCGCTCATCGATGACTGTCAAAAATCCTTTACTACCGCCTCGATGCTGGATGTAAGGCCAACCGGTTTCGCTGATGGATGCGATACAAAATGAGTCTTGGTTCTGGATAAATTGCGCTTCATCGGGTCCGAGACACTGGTGCACTGAAGGGCCGTTTTCCTGACGAGCGTTAGCCTGGCGACTCCCGAGTCTTGCCTGGACGGCTTTAACCGAATCGGCAACGGCAATACGAAGGTACTGGTTAGTCATGAGGAAAGCTTCTTGAAAGCGCCTAGTTTAACCGATCGTTCGGTACAGTCAAGCGATTCGAGCTTCTGACATTCTCGCCCTTTCGATCAATCGCCCCTGAAAGGGTGTGACGATGCTATCGGGCTACCCAGCACTCAAGTGCTGGGTCAGGTCTTTCCGACCGTTCCGGACGCTCTGGCCGGGTTGCCCAAACATCTGACTCCCGTTGGTGCATCATTCCCTCAAAACCGCAGCGAATTTTTCAACAATCAGGCAACAAGACGTCGCGCCGGCATCCAGTACCCCTTTTGATCGCTCGCCAAGTCGACTGGCCCGGCCAAGTTTGGCTACAAGGCCTCGAGTAGATTCTTTACCCATTTTCGCCGCTTCGACCATCTGCGCCAAGCATTCCTCGAACGAAAGGTTACCATCAACGGCTGCCTGGTAGGATTCCTGGGCGGGCGCGAGCGTGTCTAGAATAGTTTTATCACCGACCTTTGCGCCGGCCAATTCTTCAACGCCTGATCTTGCTGCTTTGAGCATCTGACCGAAAACCACTGTATCGATTTCTGGTTTGTCTTTTGCTTGCATGCTCATTTTCAGAAAAAACGTACCGTAAATCGGACCCATTGCCCCGCCAATCTCGGTAAGCAGAGTCTTTCCAATCAACGCTAGTCCATCAGAGAGGTTGATTTCTTTTTCGCCAAGCTGTTCTTTGGCCCGACGAAAACCTTTCGCCATATTAATGCCGTGATCACCATCGCCGATCGCTCCATCAATCTCACTCAAATACGCTTTGTTTTCTTCAATCGTTTGTACCAGCGCCAAAAGCACTTCCCGTCCGCGAGAACTTGGAAAACCCGCCATTGTTCACCGTCTCCCGAGTTGGGTTAAGCCCATACTTTCCGTCTCGAGATCGATGAGCTCCTTCAGCTCATTATCAAGCTTCATGAGGGTAATGGTGATGCCCATCATTTCCAGTGAAGTAAAATAATTACCGACATAGGACCGATAAACAGTGATCCCGGTGTCTTGAAGCACATTCCAGACCTTACTAAAAGCAATGTAAAGCTCCATAACCGGCGTAGCACCGAGACCGGAGACAAGTACGACAGCCTCGTCTCCTGCCTGAAATGGTAAATCTGGCAAAATGTAATCCAGCGAAAGCTTGGCAATATCGTCGGCCGATTTCAAGTCCGTGACAAGCACCCCCGGTTCGCCGTGATGGCCTATTCCCACCTCCATCTTGCCAAGCTCAATCGTGAAGTTCGGTTTGCCCACCGCGGGAATAGTACAAGGTGTTAGTCCCACACCGATGCTGCGACAGCGATCAATCGCTTTCTGCGCAGCTCCAATCACTTCCTCGAGTGATCCGCCAAGGGCCGCTTTAGCACCTCCGACTTTCCACATCAGCACCTCACCCGCTACACCCCGACGTTTCTCGCGTTCTGTTTTGGAAGCCGAAGCTACATCATCATTCGCAATCACCGTTTTAACCTCGATTCCTTCGAGCTCGGCTAATTGTTTGGCCATTTTGACGTTTAGATTGTCACCGGCATAGTTGCCGTAAAGGCATGCTACCCCATTTCCGCCGTTCGCTGCCTTGAAAGCATCCAGAAAGGCTTGGGCGGATGGAGAGGTGAAGATTTCTCCGACCGCCACGGCATCACACAAGTTTTTGCCAATGTATCCGACAAAAGCAGGTTTGTGACCCGATCCGCCACCCGTGACGACACCCACTTTGCCCTGGACCGGAGCATTGGCGAACTTCAACACGCGTGGATTCTCGGTCTTGGCTACCAAATGAGGATACGCCTTGGCGAAGCCCTCGAGCATATCCTCAACAACCAGGTTCGGATCATTAATGATTCGTTGCATAAAGCTTCATTGCTTATGAAACTTTTGATCAATTTCTTTCATGCGCTCTACTTTGGGCGCAGATCGCCCCGCCTCGTATTCTGACGCAAGCCAAGTGTTCACAAGAGATTTGGCAAGTTCCAGGCCAATGACTCTGCTGCCCATGGTCATTATCTGACAATCATTGCTCTTGCGAGAACGCTCGGCAGAATAGGCATCGTGACATACCGCC
>JAFAXJ010000201.1 GCA_019241095.1 Verrucomicrobiota bacterium
AGTTTCAGAAAGGTTACGGAACGATCAGCATTTGAACCCTACGCAGTTCAGAAGCTAGGGGGATACGCGTGACACTACCCGGAAGTAGCATTGGTCTGAACAGATAATCCGCTATTCTTCACCTTAGTAGTGCTAACTAACAATCAACAAATAAATATATTACCTATGCCTCAGCAGACAGAACCCGTTACATCTACAGCAACAGAAAACGCGAACAAGTTTGTTTTCCATGACCACGAGGATGCAACTCACGTGGTTTACTATCCTCAGGCACCTGGACCGATACCTAGCGATCCAACGAAGAGGGGCGCTCGGCTGGATTACGAAGGACCCGAGGGCACCTTTTCCTTTTTGGGTGATCAGATCGAAAACCAGGCGGGTCCGCTTGGCTCCCTCATCACTGTAGCTCTTGAAAGAAGCATCGACGCGGGAGAATTGGCCTTTTCCCTTGTATTGCCTCCTGTAAACATGGGAACTGAACAAAGGGAGACCTTTCACACCGTGGCGATCAAGACCAAGAGTTTTGGTATTTTGATCAAAAAAGGCGCCAGACTCACTTATACGCTTGTGCATTTGAAAGGTGTCGCCGAGTTGGTCATCCTTCCGCTGTAAATCCAGCATTTTAGTGAGATAAAAGACTTGTCATATCATATTCGATTCGCCTCGCACTTGCTACTACGCCTGGGCAGTGGGTGGCGCGTTACTGGGAGAACGGCTATAATTGGCTCGCTTTCAACCCTAATTTGTTTGTCGGGTCCTACTGCGCCGGCTGGGCTGTGACGACACTTGGTAGACCCAAGATGATTATGTCTTGATTTACTTACGAGAGCAGCCCCGGCAAAAATGCATATTCACTGGTTGTTGCGAACTGAGAACATAAACGGGTCGTGACCAAACATTCGCCGTTTTGAAACCGAATTACGTGCGAATAAGACGGCCAAAACCATCTTGCATTTTGACGGGGTATCACATTGACTCAAGACTATTGCGGGAAAAACCGTCGCTAAACCCGACATACGTAGATAATTTGTCCTGGTAAGATGACTCAGGAGCGAGCTTATCGGAACTCTGCTCCGAACTGGTGGCCGCGGTCATTATCCCCAGTTGCAGCGCTGTTTCTGATTCTCTTTATCGTCCTCGTGATCCCCTTCAGGATCATGGCGATTGCGCACGGGGCGAGTCCCGGAGCTTTTACCGGAGCCACTATCTCAATCCTAGGCGTCTGTTTTTTGCTGTATCGTCTTAACGTCCGAGCCAATATCCGCGGATGGTTCGTCGTGCTCTCTATACCAGCAGTGTACGCGGCAGCGTGCTTAGCTCCATACCTAGGCTGGTGCGCGCTGTTCGTTTTATATTTGGTTGACTGCTTCTCTCGCCACATTCGAAAGTTGTTGCCAACTCAAGTTCAGCCTGCCATCAGGAGACCTCCGTCATCTGCCCCACGGGGCTGGGAGGAAGCCGGCCAAAGTTCACAAACACGCTTCGAGGTCGTCGCCTTGGATTCGATCTGTGAACCTTACGGCCGCTTCTTGTTCTCCGGACGCGCCGTCAGGGCGGCCACAGCATCACTCGCAGGCGGGGCATTGGTTGTGGGACCAAGCATCGTATTCTGGTTCATGCATGATGATCATGCCCCTCTCCGGGGCGTGTTAGCTGGAAGCGTTTTGACAATATTCTTAACTTTGGCGTGTGCACTCTACTTCTTTGTCTTGCGTGCGCTTTGGCGAGGATCGATACTAGCAGCGTGCGTAGTCCTGCTATTTAGTGGGATGGCAGTCATTCGCTTTGTGTTAGTTCTGATCGAGCGCCTACAGCCCGATTTGATAGTAAGCGGCTCGATTTGGTTTTATATCACAGGACTAGTCTTACAGATAAGTTTGGTTGGTGCACTGGCAATGGGCAGCGTCATCATCGTGAAACGGCGTAATGATGTCACGTTCATGAGAATACTACACGAGAATCGCAGACGCGATTGGCGAACTGCCTTGCTGCAATTGTGTGGTGTCATTTTACCGCGTCGGCCATCTCTAATGTCGCTTAAGTCCAAGAGTTTTGTTCTGAGTATACTTGCGTTTTGTATCGAAGGGAACGCGTTCACCGTGTACTTACAGGCACCGGATAATCTGCTGAAGTTCGCGCAATCGCCATTCCCTCCCTGGTTCAGCCCTGTCGAGGGACATTATTTTAGTATCGTCACGATCGTCTGTTTTGTGCTTCCAATGGCGTTCGTGCTGACGCAGATGACGCTGCGCGGCGCAAAGCACATCCGAAGCCTGGCGGGACGCGCATCTCTGCTGTCCGCCGAGGAAGCACTGAGAGAAGACCAGCGGCCACCCGTGCTGTTCTTGCGTGATTTCAAAAACGACCAGGTGTCACTTAAGTCAGCGGGGATCCCTGCACACGTACGCTTGTTCGATCCGGCGGCGGAGCAGGCTAACCTTGAGGAAGTTTTGCAAACCTGTTTAAATATTGGGCCAGTAATCGCGATAGGCCGCCCGGAGCATTTACTACTACACCCCGTCCGTCCGCCTATAGGGGCCTCGCGAAAGTGCGTCCAAGATGAACGGTGGCAAGAGGTAGTCCTGTCTCTCATGGACGTGGCGTCCTTGATCGTGGTTGGAGTGTCCGAATCTGAGGGAGTCTCATGGGAAATAGAGCAGCTTGTAAATCGAGGTCATTGCGAAAAAAGCGTTTTTGTCATACCTCCTGAGCAATGCTGGAATCGTTACCTCGTAAATCATTTATTCAAGAAACTATTGCGGGTGAAAGACGAAGCTCAATACGACAGGGTGGCAGTTGCGTTGGAAAGCAAAGTGGGCGACGGGTGTGTGGCTGGCGTAGTTTTTCGTCGCGACACTGCGAAGGTATTCGCGAGTCGGCGATTGCCATCACAGGTACAATATGATGCGGTCTTGAGGCTCGCGGCATTGGAGTAGCAAGGGAGGATTGGCGCGACCTTGTTTTTGGGCTCACTACCGGGTGACACCTCAACAAAGGAAACTTATGTACGGTAGGTCTCGGTCTGGTGCAGCAAAACGTGACCTTCCCGTTGGTTTGGCTAAACTTAGTCAAGGGGCTTTGCTCCTCGATAATCCTCGGCACTACCAAGTTTTTCAATCTGAACCTCCTCCGATTTGAGGGACACGGACTAAAGAGCAGAAAGGAAAGAAGTCCATGTCCGACAAGAAGACCAACAAAGTCTATAGCGAGGAGTTTAAACGCCAGGCGGTGGAGTTAACGCTCGACAGCGGCCGATCGATAGTGCAGATCGGTCGGGAACTCGGGGTGAGCGAGGCGAGCCTGCATTTCTGGCGTAAACGCTACGGGGTAGCGGCTGCCAAGGCAGGCCAGCGCTCGGGGCCGGGAGATCCGGCCAGCCCGGAAGAGCTCAGGAGCGAGCTGCGGCGGCTGCAAAAAGAAAACGAAGTACTGAAACGTCAACGCGACATCTTATCTCTGGTGTTGTCAACCGTGGAAGCCGGCACAAATGCTGAACTGTTCCCCCTAGCCGGGATATACAAGGGCCGGCAATGAGGTCCTTGTTCTATTTCAAGAGCCGGAGGCTCTGACTATCATGATGGATTTGCCTTTGGCGTAGAGGTTGTTTTTCTGGATTGATAGCTGCGCGTTTGGACGACTTGAATGCGTTCTGGCAAATCGGCGATCCCCATCTGTTTGAGCATTCGGCTTTCTGCGGAAGGAAGCGCATCGAGTTTTGTAATTGGAGGTAAGTTTTCACTACGGTAAACCTCATCCAGAGAGGGAATACTTTGCACGCGGGTTCCTTGCTCACGCCGTTGAATCGGCAGACGCAGCTTGGATTTAGAGCGACGATTACCGGTTGCTTCCACGCGCAAGGCCGAGAGCTTGCGTTGGGTAGGAGCCGGCAGGCTGTAACGGTAAGGTTCATTATTTTTGAGCATCAAAAAGCTGATCGTGACCAGCTTACGCGCTGTAGCAACCACGGCGATGTTGTAATTCTTACGTTTCCGAATACGCCGGAAGAAAACCCCGAGCGGACCGGGATGCTGAGCTACCTGGCGGGCAGCCTGGGTCAGCAACCAGCGAGCAATAGAGTCTCCTGCTTTGGTGATGCTGCCATGATAGCAATGATCAGCAGACTGACGAGTTGACGGGCTCAAACCCAGATAGCTTGCTGCGTGGGCTCCATCTTTGAAGCGCTTCCAATCCCCCAGGGCGGCATACAATGCTTGAGCGCCAGCCGGCCCTAGTCCCGGCAGAGTTAGTAACAAGCGGATTTGATCATTGCCGTAGCTGAGTTCAGCCAGCTCCTTTTGCAGAGCGATTTCCTCCGTTTTGAGCTGATCCAGTACTCTGAGGTATCCATTAACCAGGGTGCGGTCTTGAGCTTTGAGATTAAGATGGG
>JAFAXJ010000211.1 GCA_019241095.1 Verrucomicrobiota bacterium
AAGACCGGACGACCTACATTCCAGCGCCGAGAGATCAGGAAGGCTCGAATCCAACCGCTCTAAGAGCATCTCTCAATTGGCTTTTGCCAGCCGTTTCGACAATCTCGCCATGGCCGACAACAATTCGGTCGAAGTCCCAGTTCATCACTCTTTGGAGAGATTGTTGGAAAGCTGCTTTGTCCTTAACCGCTGATCGAAAAGGCCGCGATATGCCAGGATGATGTTTGGATCCGACAGCGCAAAGAATCAAAAAGCGGGTCCAGGCCGAAGAGCCAGAGCCAAAGTTAAAAAGCAGGTCAGCCACAATCAATGTGCGAGACAGCTTGTGAAAAAACACATGCTCCTGCATGCTCGGGATCCCTTCCAGTCGCAACACCTGAAACTCATCGCTCCACGCCGCAGGCGCCGGAATTAGCGCCTCTGTCGGGAACTTCACGATCTTGGAAAAGCCTTCCGGGGCAAGGAACGGGATTTCGGGAAAAACCTCATGTCCATGCTTAGAGAAGGTATCGTGCCGAAGCATGACATCCAGGAGCCAGCCGGGTTTACCAACGTCTTTGATATCGGCAACGTCTTTAGGGGAGAAAGGGCCGGTTGAATGGATTATCAGTTCGCCCGAGCCCAGACGAACCACGGCAACTGTGCGGCGGAGATCCGCTCCGAGAAGCTTTAGCGAATAAGGCAACACCCAAATGTTTTCGGCAAGCTGTTTCATGAGAATATGTTTAAAGACATCTGTTTCCTCTGGACTGAAACTCGGCTTCAGGCCTGCTGCATTCAAGCCTTTGCGCGCTGCCTGTAGTACCAGCGGTCCAGAGTGGTTGGGCTAACACCGAAATAAAAAAGAGCGACAAACAATATATTGTGACACTCCCTCAATCAGGTTGTTCAGCAATGACGTGCGCACACTCCCGAGATTGTTGAACCTGCGCGGCGATGTCTCGACAGGTGGATCCAAAAGCGTGATAGAAGTGAGACTTCGCATGCGGCGAGCGAACTCCAGATCCTCCATGAGAGGAATGTCGGCAAACCCGCCTAGCTCCGCAAAAACGCTGGTGCCTTGACGAAGATAGACTGGTCGCCAAACAAAGGTCCAGCAAACGGGCTAAGGCATCGCAACAGGGCCTCGCAGCCAACGTACCAGCCGCTTCTGGTGGAAAATCGGCGGTGAAAGGCACCCCCACCTATTATCTCGTTTGCGGCCACCTTTTGCAAAGCGGTGAGATGATCGTTTGTCAACTCGGAATCTGCGTGATGAAAACAGAAGATGGTTCCGCGAGCTTTGGCTGCGGCGGCGTTCAGCTGTCTTCCCCGAGAGGGCGAACCACAAACAACCAGGCAAATTTCGCCAGAACCTTCTAAACGCCTCAATGCTTCCGAGGGCTCAACGGCGGCCACCACCCATTCAGCAAAATCCGGCTCGAATTTCACACGGCACACTAGATTAGCGACTGGATCATCGTCGCCCCAGACCGGGATTATTACGCTGATCAGCGGACAGGACATCGGCAATCACCGGCCATCTATCTTCGCGACATTAGCAATCATCAAACCCCAAACGCAGACCAAATCGGACTTTCTGTTCGATGAAGGAATACGACCTCAGAGCTACTCCGGAGTGCAACAACTGCAGTGCTTCAGGCGTTTACGTAGAAGTCTTGTCCTTGATCAGAGCCAGGAATGCCTTCGCATCGAGCGTTTCACTCTTCAGCAACGTCTGCGCGACAGCGTCCAACTCCATTCGATGGTCATTTAGTATTTGCTTAGCGCTGTTCAACGAGTCAGCCAGGATCCTTCTCACTTCCTCATCGATGAGCTTGGCAGTTTCCTCGCTGAAATCACGATCCGAAAACTCTCCATCACCATTTGGTCCCAGCCAGGGGGAAGTAGTACGAGAAGCGAAATGGGCCAGACCGATTTTGTCGCTCATTCCGTAAGCGCAAATCATCCGTCGAGCCATTTGTGTTGCGCGTTCCAGATCATTTTCTGCACCTGTACTCACCTCTTGAAAAATGACTTCTTCGGCTGCCCGACCGCCTAGCAGACCGCAAATCCTGCCGAGCAATTCAGAACGGTTAATGAGGTACTGATCACCCTCGGGAATTTGAAGGGTGTACCCCAAAGCAGCTCTCCCCCTAGGGACGATGCTAATTTTGTGTACAGGATCCGATCCCGGCGTGTAATAGGCGACTAGCGCATGGCCGACTTCGTGATAGGCAACTCGAACCTTATCTTCGTGGGTTAAACGTCGACTCTTTCGCTCCGGACCAGCCACAACCTTTTCAACCGCTTCTTCGAGGTCTCGCTGACCAATTTGTTGAGCTTTTCTCCTGGCTGCCAGAAGCGCGGCTTCGTTCAGGAGATTAGCTAAATCAGCACCGGAAAATCCCGGGGTTTCCTGAGCAATGCGACGCAGGTCCACTTCGGGGGCCAAAGTCTTATTTCGCACATGGATTTTAAGAATCGCTTCTCGCCCGTCTACGTCAGGTGCATCCACGACAACCATGCGATCAAATCGGCCTGGACGGAGCAACGCTCGGTCCAACACTTCGGGACGATTTGTGGCCGCTAACACGATAACTCCTGTATTTGGCTCGAACCCATCCATGCCCACCAAGAGTTGGTTGAGTGTTTGCTCTCGCTCATCGTTAGCGGTACCGAGGCGCACTCCGCGCTCGCGCCCGACAGCGTCAAGTTCGTCAATAAAGATAATGCAGGGCGCCTGTTCTTTTCCTTTTTCAAACAGATCGCGCACCCGAGAGGCACCAACTCCGACAAACATTTCCACAAAATCGCTCCCGCTAATGGAGAAAAACGGACTTTAGCCTCTCCTGCTACGGCGCGGGCAAGCAACGTTTTACCAGTTCCAGGCGGCCCCACCAGAAGAATTCCCTTCGGAATAGACGCGCCGAGCGAACCATACCTTTCTGGGTTTTTCAGGAAATCGACTACCTCCTGCAATTCGTACTTCGCTTCATCGCACCCGGCGATATCCTGAAAAGTTTCTCTGATATCTTTATCGGCGATGAGTTTCGCTCGGCTCTTGCCGAAGGTCGCTAAGGTTTGGCCAACCCCGCCAAGAGAACGTGTAAGCAGCCGAAAAAGCAAAAACATGACGCCAATCGGAAGTAGCCAAGTCCAGATAAACTGCGACAAAAATCCCGGATGGGTCCCAACAAATTCGACCTTTCCAGCTTCCAAGTCTTGCACCAGGCGTGGATCGTCGACCCGAACAGTACGGAACAGGAAAGTTTGAGGGTTGCCCGGAGCAGCAGAGCCGGCTGGCGCGGGAGACACCTTCTCGGGCTTAGGGACTGAGTTGCCGGCAACCGCCGGATCGATTCGGGATTGACCGGTAATCTCATCTGCCGCTATGGAACAGCGAATGACCTCTCCTTCGGCTACCAGACTCTTAAATCTGCTGTAAGGGACGGTCGCGAACATCGCGTGCTGGAGCGCTTCCTGCCAGATCCAGAGAATGGCAATAGTCGTCAGCAAATACCAAATGAGAACTCCCGCACCACCGGGGACAGGTGGCTTCTTTGTTGGCGGCCGAGAACTCGAGCCTTTGGACAGACTCGGCCTTCCGTCTTTGAGAACTAATTGCGGCATATCTCAGCTTCGCGCGCCTTCGAAGAATAGTTCGTATAATTCCTGACACCAATCTTCCCTGCAAGTTACTTCAGTCGGTGACTAACAGGGAAAGAAGGATCTAGCAACTCCAGGGCGACCGCCTTCGACCAGGGGAGCTAAAAGCCTTCCTTCCCCCAATCGTGCTCATTCTCGTCCTCACCGCGCTTTTTGCCGGGATCAAGCCGGTCAGGGCTTTGCCTCTGCTACTCGAGGACGCCGATGGGAAGGGGGACGATCTTTGCACCAGCTTA
>JAFAXJ010000307.1 GCA_019241095.1 Verrucomicrobiota bacterium
CGAGTAGCAACCTCTACGTCATCAAACAAGACGGTGTGATCACCGAATTCCTGGTGCTTTTCATGACCTTTCCCGGCAATCAGAATAATGTCACGCGGTTGCGCCAGCGAAATAGCGCGGCAGATAGCCTGCTTCCTGTCGATAATCAATTCATAGTTCTTGCTTTCGAAACCCGATTCAACATCTTTGATAATTTGCTTGGGATCCTCCTTGCGCGGGTTGTCTGAAGTGACGATGGAATAATCAGCGTATTCATCCGCAACGCGGCCCATTAGCGGTCGTTTCGCTCGATCACGATCACCGCCACAACCGAACACGACAATCAAACGACCAGGGTTTAGGTCGCGGCAGGTACGAAGAATGTTCAGCAACGCGTCTTCGGTATGCGCGTAATCGACATAAATCTGAAATTGGCGTTTAGCAGGAACAGCTTCTAACCTGCCTGGGATCTGGGGCGCTTTAGCCAGAGCTGATACGGAAGTCCTGACATCAATACCTAATGCATAGGTTGCAGCCAAAGCTGCTAGCGAATTATAAATATTAAAACGCCCGATCAAGGGTAAGCGAACAAGATAGCTGCGATCTTTTGCATCTAGTTGATAGGAACTGCCGCCCCGTTCAATTTTAAAATTGCTTGCTCGGAACTCTGCTCGAGCGCCCATTCCATAGCTGATGATTGGTAGATCACGGCCAAAACGCCCCGCGAGCTGCTGGCCGTAATGATCATCAGTGTTTATGACTCCGACGCGCTTCCCAGTTGATCCCAAGTGCGCGAACAAGCGCGCTTTCGCCTCGAAGTAGCTCTTCATGGAACCATGGAAATCGAGATGGTCTTGCGTTAAATTTGTAAAGACACCTATCTCAAAATCGATCTCGCTTATCCGGTTTTGGGAAATGGCATGTGAAGACACTTCCATCACCACGTTGCGCGTGCCGGCATCAACACATTGTTTCAGCAATTCCTGAAGATCGAGCGATTCTGGTGTGGTTCGGCCAGCTGGTAAAATCCGTTTTCCGATTTCATACTGAACTGTGCCAATCAGTCCAGTCGATTGGTTCACACGCTCTAAGATATGTTTTATCAGGAAAGTCGTGGTCGTTTTCCCATTAGTGCCTGTCACACCAATGACTCGCAGTTTTCGTGAAGGATTTTTGTAGAAGGCAGCGGCAACCGTTGCGAGTGCCTTGCGTGAATCTGATACTACGATAGTCGTCGCGCGATGCGAAAGGCCTGCATTCTCACCGATGACTGCCACTGCCCCTTTATCTACCGCCTGTTCAATAAAAGAATGCCCATCGAAATTCTCTCCTTTAACCGCAATAAACAAAGTGCCCGGCACGACCCGGCGCGAATCGTAGCAAAGCCGGACGATATCGCGATCTACCGGGCCCTGGATGACCGGATTCTCTAATTTTTCAATGACATCTGACAACACCATGGGGATCGATCAGTCAGTACTCGCCTCAGATAAAGCGACTTTTTTCTGAATCCCTGGCGTTGGAGGAATCTCTTCGGTTGGTTGCAGATCTAGATAATTAGCGGCTCTGCTAGCCATGCGCGCGAAAACCGGCCCTGCAACCGTCCCTCCAAATGCTTCTCCCTTGACTACACTGGGATCGTCCAAAACAACGAGCAACGCAAACTTCGCGTTATCAGCCGGCATGAAGCCCACAAATGAAGTCACGTAATGTCCAGACAAATAGCCTCCGCGTGGGTCAATTTTCTGAGCCGTTCCTGTTTTTCCAGCAACACTAAAGCCTTTTACTTCGGCCTTTTGAGCGGTTCCTTGTTTGCTGACAACGTCTTTGAGTGCCGAAGTTATTTTACGCGCGGTATCGACGGAAACCACCTGTCTTACAACTTCGGGAGTGAAGGTGGCAATCTCACGACCGCTCGGGTCGGTGACCTTGGAAACAATCAGAGGGCGCATCAACTTGCCATCATTGGCTATACAAGCCATCGCTCTTAGAATCTGCAAAGGGGTCACGGCGATGGACTGTCCCATTGGAATACGCGTAATTTCAAGCTTGCTCCACCGATGTGGTGGATTGATCAACCCGGGTATTTCACCGCTCAGCGAAATACCCGTTTTCTCTCCAAACCCATATCTTCTTACGTATTCGTAAAGCCTGTTTTCTCCAAGCTGTAAGGCGAGTTTAGCAACGCCTATGTTACTCGATTTCATCAATACCTGGTGAACAGTAAGCACCCCCATAGGATGCGCATCCCTTAAAGTTCGCCCTGCATACTGAAAGTGGCCATTTTCACAAAAGACGGTTGTATCTGGTGTTACTAACTTTTCCTGCAGAACAGCCGATGTGGTCACGATCTTGAACGTCGAACCGGGTTCATACATGTCCACTACCGAGCGATTTTTTGTTTGGTCAGGAGCAGCTGCACCGGGCTTATTAGGGTCAAAAGTCGGGCGGCTCGCCATCGCAAGTATTTCTCCGGTTTGCGGTCGCATCATGATTGCAGTCGCGTTCTTGGGCTTGAATTCGGCAACAGCTGCGTCTAGTTCGCTTTCGATGATGTTCTGCAACTCCAAATCGATGGTGAGGGTGACATCACATCCGTCCTTCGCCGGCTTTTCCAAGCCGCGATACGGTACTAACTCTTTGCCAGTACGATCATGCTCAATATAGCGAAAACCGTCCGCGCCTTGGAGGACGTCCTGCATGGTGCGTTCGATACCCATCGCGCCTTTATGCTCGTGATCGATATATCCAATTACGTGCGAGAGCATCTGCCCGTTCGGGTAGGCTCTAACAAAACTTTGCTCGAAATAAATGCCCCGAATGTTCGCGGCCTGAACCGTCGCGTTTACACGTTCCGCAACCTCTTCGGACACCTCAGGTTTCAGAACGATATAGGGTTTGCCGGTCTTTAGCTTTTCCGCGAGCTCACTTGAATCCATTTCAAGCTGATTCGCGATTGCCTCAGCCACAGCCGATGGATTCCGCATATGCGACGCGTCGGCCACAACTGTTTTGACCGGTAGGTTGTCTGCGAGAGGCTCATTGTGAGCGTCTCGGATGATACCACGCCTGGCATAAATAACTTTCTTATGTACATGTTTTTCTGCTGCAAGGGTGGTGTATTCTTCGTGCTTTACGATCTGCAGATCGACAAGCCGAAACGAATACACACTGAATAGGCCAACTAGACCAAAACAGGCTGTTACAGCGCGCCCCTGCGCATTCCACTTCATTGGCTAAAACCGCGGTTGGAGACGACTCGCATGTCTTCACTGTCGTGCTGCTGGTTAAGGCGAACGACCTGGGCTGTTCCAATCGGTACAAGCCCGCGGGAATCTTTGGCTAACTTTTTCTCGATATATAATCGAGAACTCAGCGAGTCCATTTGAGCACGGACTACCTGGTTGTTTGCTCGTAACTCTACGAGTTCGTGCTCCAACCGCCGTTGAATGCCGCCATACTGGTGCAGTTGATTTTTCAAGTAGACATATGACAGGCCTGCTACTGCTAACAGCGCAGTCGTCACAACTAGCTTAAAAAAGGACGCAACCGGAATCGAATTGGTAGTATTTCTTTGGTTAAGGCTCATTACTTATTCTTTCAATTGTCCGCAGCTTGGCGCTCCGGGATCTGGCATTTGAACGGATCTCTTCTTGGCTTGATTCAACCGGTCGAGCCGTTACGAGGCGAAAACCGTGTAGTGGATTTCTGCGAGGTTCAGCCCATTCCGGACGATCAATCCATTTCTGACTAACCTGCCTGAAATAACGCTTTACGATTCGATCTTCCAAGGAGTGGAACGTAATAACTGCCATCCTCGCACCAACTTTGATGAACCCGCTTAATTCTGGTAAGCCCTGCTCAAGCGCTTGCAGCTCCGAATTAACTGCTATTCTCAATGCTTGGAAAACGCGCGTTGCGGGATTCCGCGGACCTCGCCTTGGGATGACATTCTCGATCAAACGTACAAGCTGCTCCGTTGTTTCAATCGCGCCTTTAGCTCTTGCCCTCACCAGATGCGAGGCGACGCGACGCGCGGCCGGTTCGTCGCCATATTCAAATAGGATTTTTGAGAGTTCCGCCTCCGATACCGTGTTGACTATGTCGGCTGCACTCAGCTCCGTTCGCGGACTCATTCGCATGTCAAGAGGTCCGCTCACCTGAAAACTAAATCCTCGCTTTGCACTTTCCAGCTGATGGGAAGAAACGCCGAGATCCAATAGTACGCCGTCGACGGCCGCAATCCCCGCCTCCCTCAACAGTCGCGGCGCATGTTTAAAATTACACTCAAGAAATCGAGTGCGATCCTTAAACGGAGCTAGCGCATGCCTGGCTTCGGCAAGTGCCTCGGGATCCTGATCACAAGCGATCACCGAGGCACCTGCTTTCAAAAAAGCTTTGCTATGTCCGCCACCCCCGACAGTCCCGTCTAAAATCACTTTACCATCGGCGGGACGCAGGTATGCAATAACCTCTTCCAGCAGCACCGGGACATGAAAACGTGTCCCGAACTGCTCTTCCGACGCGCACATCTGTTTTGAAGTACTGACCATCGCTCTCCACTCGTCGAACTGCCCGTCCTGCTATATCCCCACCTGCTCCATGACCTGTCTAAAGGCTGGCGCGTCATCTTCTGATGTTCGTTG
>JAFAXJ010000604.1 GCA_019241095.1 Verrucomicrobiota bacterium
AAACTCCGGGATCCGCGGGATACCGCCGGATTTCGATTTGGAAGCTGCCTTGAGAGATATTTTATCTCGAAAACCGGTTATTTTAAAAACAGAGTTAGACGAGCAGGGCCTTAGTGTTGCGGCCCTGACTAGCGCCGCAAATACGCATATCATCTCCATCGACGAGGTTACGATTTGCTCTCCGTTTCCGCCGCACGTAGCGAAACTGGGCAAAAGCGGTGCTCATTTTGTGGGTTTAAACTGTCGAGACCTCCCGTGGCGCTACTATGACCGGCCAGCTATAGAAGTGCTTAATGAAAATTGGCTGCGATTTCGTCCGGAAGTGTATCGAAAAATCAAAACCAACGAGGAAATCCGGTCGCGTCCGAGATGGAACTCTCCCTAATCTACGGGAGCGTGGGCCCTGGTAGGTCAGCCCTTCGGGCTGAACGTTCCGGGATTTGGTCGCGTCGGAAATGTTTGCTGCCTTGCCTCGCCGAATCCTTTGGTCGGGATAGATTTCGTCAGCTTCGGAACGGAGATTTGCCTTCGTTGATTCGTTGAGTCAGCCTCCAAAGGCGGGCAACGGCGAAAAAACTTCGCGCAAGAACTTGCACGACGTTTTTGGAAATCAAAGGTCAGACCGGGCGATTAGGGTCTGCGATGTTTTCGTGCTGCAAGGATGCCGAGGATGGCAAAGCTCAGCAAGGCAGCTGTAGATGTTTCCGGTACCGGGGTATAACCAATGCTGAGTTGCGGCGGCGTCAACGTTACATTGCCGGGAAGTATCGGATTCGGAGTTGGGTTTGAGATGCCCGCCCAGGTTGCCGCTACTTGGTTTCCGAGACCATTGCTTCCGGAACTTCCGGCCGGGGCGACCAGGAAACGCAATGTGCCGGCACTTTTGATTGTGTTCAGGAGATATTTTTGAACTGCCGGTAATTGGTTGTACAAGTAAAACGTATAATCGTCTACGGCACCGGTGCCGTTACTGAGGAAGTTGCGCGTATCCAGAAGATAGGTGGTCTGGAATTGAGTTCCGATTCCGGTGCCCGTGGGATCATTTGGTTGAAACGTAGGGGTACTACCTGTTGCCAAACTAGTTTCATTATCAGTAGTAATATAAAAATTTACCTGACCTCCAATAGAGGACACGCTGTCGGCCTGGGTAAGTTGAAGAGTGAGGCTGTCAACGGATTGTACTGAGCTGATACCGAACTTGCTTGTATCAAACTGCGCAACGGCAAAACTTTCGCTTGCGCCATTGTCGGTTCCTAACGCGCTGAGCAGGTTCTTGGTCGAAGCAGGACCAGAATCTCCGATACTTGCGGTATCGGTAGCGATAATAAGTCCAGTGGTGCCACCCTGAGCATAGGTGATAACAGCGAGAGCAGCTGTCAGGATTGAGCAAAGATATTTCCTGTCCATGAGTTTGTTCGTACTTTGGTTGATTCGCTTCGAGGCAGATTTTGTGACCTGAATCGAGCTTCACTACGAGGAGTGCAGGGATTAAGCAACCAACATAAGTTTACAGTGTCGTAACATACCGATAGGTCGACTTACATATCTTGGTAAATGGCACGAATCCATCTTTGCGTGTCGGTTGATTGCATGTTCGGTTAATGGATGCTTCTAGGTGAAGAAGAAGTTCTGGCTCGGGTACTCGAATCGGCACGTTTGGTAGCCACTGAGAAACGATCGGTATGGGAATGCGGCAATCGGATAGCCGCTCAAGATGCTTATGCATCCGTGCCGCTGCCTTCGTTTGATAATTCCACTGTTGACGGATATGCAGTACGGGCGCAGGACGTCGTTTCTGGCCGTCGACTCGAGGTGGTTGGTGAACAGTCGGCCGGCATTGCTCTCGGATTAAGAGTAGATCAAAATCAAGCAGTCCGTATTTTTACTGGCGCTCCTATTCCATCCGGGGCTGATGCCGTTTTGATGCAGGAAGAGGTAGAGCAGGTGAAACATACAATTCTTGTGCGTGAGTCCGTTTTGGCTGGAGAGAACATACGGAGGCGGGCTGAAGACCTTTGCGAAGGTCAGAAATTTCTATCTCAAGGTGATGTGCTCAATGGGGCCAGACTTGCGATGCTTGCTTCACAGGGATTAGCCGAAACGAACGTTTATAAGCGACCCTCGATTTCGATTATAGCGACCGGAAGTGAGCTACGTCCGCCAGGCTCTGTCCTGAGTCAGGGGGAAATATTTGAAAGCAATCGCATTCTGCTATCCGAACTCGTCACTACCTCAGGTGCTGATCCGCAGGTCCAGCCGATCGTACCAGATGATGAATCGGCCCATGTGAGTGCGTTGGGAGAAGGCAAACGGTGCGACGCCATTGTGATTGTGGGAGGAGTGTCAGTCGGGAAAAAAGATTTGGTTAAACCGGCATTAAAAAAGGTGGGTGCCCGAATTGATCTTTGGAGAGTGGCTATTAGGCCCGGCAAGCCGTTTCTGTTCGGAAAATGGGATGAAACACTCCTTTTCGGATTGCCAGGAAATCCAGTTTCAGCCTTTGTGACCTTTCTTGTCTTTGTCAGACCCGCTCTTTGGAAAATGGGAGGAAGGTCGGAATGGGCATTGCCGAAAATGCGAGTCAACTTAAACGAGACACTGGTGAATAGAGGCGATCGGCCGCACTATATGCGCGGAAATTGTCAGCGAGATCTTTTTCATGTAGCTGAATTGCAGCAATCACACGCGCTCTTCAGCTTATCGCGATGCAATGCGCTTTGCCGCGTGCCGGCTCAGACAACTTTTCCCCAAGGGGCGGAGGTGGATATCGTGCAATTCTGCTGAGCGGCTACGATTCAAGCTCATTTTGACCCGTCCTCATTCTCGTCGTTGTCCCGGAATAAACAATTGACCGCACTGGGACGCGGACGAGGACAAGAGGAAGCTGATTGGGTGAGCTGCGATCGCGGGAAGGGGCTATGCATCCGTTTGCGATGATAAACTGAATATGAGCTGAGCTTGCATCGTCGGCATCATTGGAGGTTGAACAAGTGACCAAGGAACCCGTCAAGGCCGAAAAACACCGTTTGCTTATGGTGTCTTCTGGATCATAGTTTTCATAATGGTTGCGTTAAAAGAAGGATATGACTTGGCTGCGGAAGTTCGCTATTGGAAGCAAAAGCGGAATGCGGTCATTCTCGCACATAATTACCAAGTTCCTGAAATTCAGGATATTGCAGATTATGTTGGGGATTCTTTAGGCCTCAGTTACCGAGCCAAGGAGACCGATGCGGATGTGATCTTGTTCTGTGGCGTTCATTTCATGGCTGAGACAGCCAAAATCGTCAATCCTTCCAAGACAGTCATTTTGCCCGATCTGGAAGCCGGATGCTCATTATCTGAATCATGTCCGGCAGAAAGCTTGCACGAGTTCCTTCAAGCCAACTTGGACAAGAACTATTATGTTATTGCCTACATCAATTGCAGTGCGGGTGTTAAGGCGCTTTCCGACGTGATTTGTACCAGCGGAAACGCGGTCAAAATAGTCCAAAGTGCGCCTGCCAACCGCAATATACTTTTTGTTCCAGATCAGAATCTTGGGGCTTGGGTGATGGAAAAGACCGGACGCAAGATGGATTTGTGGCGAGGCGCCTGTTACGTGCACGTTGAGTTCACGAAGAACAGTATCAATGCAGTCCGCGAATTATACCCGGAAGCTCCTGTCGTCGCGCATCCGGAGTGCACCTATGCCGTGCGGTTGCTCGCTGACGAAATATGTTCGACAGAAAAAATGGTGAGTTATTGCCGTCAATCGACTGCGGAGACTTTCATCATTGTCACCGAATCTGGTATGCTTCATCGACTAAAGAAAGAGGTCTCCGGAAAAAAATTTATCCCAGGTCCAACCGATAAATGCGCGTGCGCAGACTGTCGTTTCATGAAGAAAAATACGCTTGAAAAGGTAAGAGATGCTTTAGAATGTCTTGCCCCGGAAATTTCGCTTCCGGAAACCTTGCGGAAGCGGGCAGAGTTGCCAATTTTGCGAATGTTAGAGCTCAGTCTTTGAACGGACATTCTACGATCATTGTTGGGGCTGGCCCGGCTGGCTTACGGGCTGCCGAGGTGCTTGCTCAACGAGGACAGAAGGTCAAGATTTTCGAGCAGAAAGCTTCTCCTGGGCGGAAATTTCTGATAGCTGGCCGCGGTGGTCTGAACATCACTCATTCCGAGGACCTCGAGAGTTTTGCCACCAGATACGACGCTCCAGAGCGCTGGTCAGTTCTCCTGAAAAAATTCTCTCCAAGCGATATGAGAG